>JAITUM010000159.1 GCA_031286305.1 Candidatus Fibrimonadaceae bacterium
TCATGGCGTAAAATATACATTTTTTACGCCGCGCCTCCCATTTCAAAAAAAATAAAATCATAACACCCTGCAACGCAACAACTTACGATTTTACAAAAGAAAAAGTGATAAAGTCAGGATGAAATATCTCTTTCTAACAAAATGGCTAACATTGCACTGTGTTCTTTTTAGTCTTCGCAGCTTTCTAAATTCCATTCCACAAGTGTGCCGCCTACAGCAATGCAATCCTCTTCGGAGATAACATAAGTGCTTTTGCACTGCTTACCCTGAGCATCTGTGTACTTGCAGATTTTAAAATCCTTTGACTTGGGAAGTTCCGGCACATCGCTATAACAAGAAGCCAAGAAAAATGCAAATGCTGCAACTGCACCAAATTTTACCATGATTCGCATGTAAAGCCTCCGGTTGGAAGTTCACTAGTTACTTCCATTAAAATGCGTTGAGGATAGTAGAATAAAGTATCACCCGGGCTAGGGTTGCTACCGGAGTAAGGTTTGCATTCAGGATAAGGTGCCTCGGGAATGGCGGACTTTGACGGAGTTGGCAACTCAGGAATCGCACCATTATTTGATGTCAGTTTTGCAAAACCTTCAATTAAAAGGGTGTAGTGATTATTGCCGCCACAATTGTCAAACCGAAATTTTAATTTAGGTTGGCAACACTTATGTTTAATAATTGTGGTTGCTGCAGGAACTTTCCACTCCCTAAAGGGACCGTCCGCATGATTACATCCTGCTTCTACATAACCCTCCGCAACAAACACTGCCGGGCAGTCACTTGGTACTGATGCACTATTACCGCATTTAATTGCTGCTTTCGCTTTTGATTCGCCAAGGGCAACTTCACTTAAGTCAAAGGAACCAGTTGTATTTCTTATATCACCAAACTCATACTCTTCCACTGTGCAACGCCCATAATTGTTTCCTGCTTCAGCGCTTGCAACTACTTTTAAAGTTTCTTTTCTATGCATTAAATATTGAGAACCTTCTCCAAAAGAACATCCGATAAGTGATGGTTCAGGATCCGGAACTACCGTTGCTACATCCGTCATTTCTAATTGAACCTCTTTTCCATTGCAGGTTGCAACAGCCATTGTAAAAATCATTCCGGCAGCAGTAACAGCTCCGGGAGTGCCATCTAAACCACCTCCGGTAACTTTGACCGTAATTTCACCACATTCGGCTGCAACGGCATTGCTTATGGAAAGGCTATTGAGAATTTTGCTGTTTCCTGCAGCATCGGTAGAAATGTCAATGTCCGTGTTTAGAAAATAGACTTTGTTGTCACCGCCGCTGTAATCAAAGTTCCTGAAAACTAAAGAGCCTTCTATTATTGGTCCGGGAATACCACTTGAGCTGCTCAAACTGCTCGAACTTTCGCCATCAGAGGAACTAGAACCATCAGTGCCGGAAGAGCTGGAACCAGCCTCACCAGATGAAGAACTCTCACCCCCAGATGAAGAGCTTTCACTGCCGGCAGATGAACTGGATTGCGGCACAACTATTTGCCAGCCCATTTCATTGCACAAGTTTTCGGAAATTTCAACAGGAACGCCTTCCGCATTGAAACAGAGAGCTTTCCCCTGCGAATCCGCCACCACCTTCGACTCAAAACCCTCATTTGAGCAAGATAACATTGCCAGCATTAGCATGCAAAGCGTTTTGCTTAGTTGAGAATTGGATTGTACGTTGCTTACTTCGTTGTTTAATTGAGAATTGAGAATTGAGAGTTGAGAATTATTTTCGCAGAAAAAGTTGCTTTTTGCGAGAAAGCCGCTATTTGTGGAGTTATTCTCCATTCTCAATTCTCCATTCTCAATTAGATCCAAGTTTGCCATATTCATATCAACCTCTTAAAAAAAGAACGTAACCGCTCCGGCTATTCCGAACACGCCAGCACCTATATAAAAACCATTTCGTAAACCTTGAGCACTTTGCAAATCTTCTTTGGCTCTTCCATAAGCATTTCTATGCCGTATATAACTATTTATGTCGCCTACCATTGCAGCCTTTTCTGCATTGTTAAAGATATTTCTCAATTCTCTTTCTTTTGAAGTTGCCTCGGAATTTTGCCAATAACCAAGACCAGCGCTCGTAGCGGCAAGCGCAAGGAGAGTCCCTCCCATAATGTTTTTATTTTTTTCCCACCAAGTTTCCGAAGTTTCTTTTTTTGGTCTTACTGCCTTTGCAGCGCCCCTTGCTTTTTCTGATTTCGAAGGTTCAACAGGAGTTTCAAAAGCTTGGGATGTTGGCTCTAAATCGCCAAAAACATCCGAAAACGGTTCAGATTCTTGCGCAAAGGCGTTGCACAAAAGCGCAAACAACAATGCGCTTACCCCTATACTCATAAATCTACGGTCCATAAGGGTAATGTAGAAAACGTTGAACTAATGTTAATCAGCATTTCCAGATTCACTCAGAGTGTTTCTGCAAGCACATTACTCCTCCGCATCGGAGTTGTCAAAACCGTTGCCGTTAATGGCAACTAGGCGCACGCCTTCTAAAGTTAAATAAGGATCGTATCTTTTAATCAAGTTGGTTCGCTTCAAAAGCATTTGACCCCAACCACCAGTGGCAATCACAGGAATGTCTTCCATGTTCATTTCTTTTTTTATACCGCTAATCAAAAAATCAAGCTGCCCTAAAAAACCGTAAAGAATACCGGCACGCATGGCATCACCTGTATTTTTTGCAACAAATTTATTTGTCCACTTTATAGGAACAGGCAAAAGCATAGCCGCCTTTTCCGTTAAGGTATCCATAGCTGTGCTTATGCCCGGTACAATCAAACCACCGGCAAAACCGCCGTTGTGCAAAACATCAAACGTGGAAGCAGTTCCCATATCCACAACAATTCCGTTTAAAAGCCCCAGCGAACGCAGCGCAATTACATTGCACAAACGATCGGGACCCACACTCTCCGGACGAGGATAAGCTATTGGCAAATCAAGGCAATTTTTTGCGCTTACAATTTGAATGGGTTTATTAAAATACGCATTAAGAGCCTTGATCCATGGGCGCACAAGCTGCGGAACAACACTGCTCAAACCTATATGCGTGATTTCCTTTGACTTGCGACCAAAATGTTTTGCCAAATCGTTTATTCGGAAAAAAATTTCATCGCTGGTTGTTTTATCATTTGTGATTAAGCGATAGCTTGCTTCTATATTCGTATTCTTATAAACGCCTATTGCCGTTTGACTATTGCCTATATCTATTGTTAGAACTAGGGTGTTTTTCATTTTATTCTCATTGAGATGTCTAGCGCTTGAACGCTGTGGGTTAGGGCACCTACGGAAATAAAGTCTAAACCTATATCTGCTATTTCTTTTACCCTTTCCAAAGTCATGTTTCCGCTGGCTTCCAGCTCTACAGGGTCTCCGCTTTCCCGAACAATGCGAACCGCTTCGCGCATTGTTTCGTTGCTCATATTGTCTAGCATTATGCGATTCACGCCGAGACCCAGCAAAGATTTCAGCTGCTCCAAATTTTCAACTTCAATCTCAACTTTCAAATTTTGCGTGTTTTGTTTTTTCACAGTATTCCACGCTTCCAAAACCCCGCCTGCAGCGGCAATATGATTATCTTTAACCAGAACCATGTCCCATAACCCCATGCGATGGTTTGAGCCTCCACCTGCGAGAACAGCGTATTTTTGCAACGTTCTAAATCCCGGTATTGTTTTTCGAGTGTCCAGCACACGAGTTTTGCCGCCTTTCAGGGCTTCTGCAAATTTATTTGTTATGGTTGCCACGCCGGAAAGCTGCTGCAAAAAATTGAGCATCACCCTTTCACCGGAAAGAAGCGTTTTTGTTTCTCCGGTGATTTCAGCAATCTTATCACCAGTTTTAACCGCTGTTCCATCGGAAATAAAGGTTTCAATATTCACTTCGCCTTTAAGTTCATTGAATATCAAGGGGATAACAGGAATTCCGGCCACAACTCCGTTCTCTTTTGCTATAAGGGTTGCGGTTTGAATTTGATTACCAGGCAAAGTCCATAAGCTCGTCACATCGCCCGTGCGAATATCTTCGTCCAAAGCAAGGCGTATTAAAACTTGTGCATCTTGAGCAGGAAAATTTGGCATTGGGGCAATTTAGAAAATTTCTTGACACGTAATGGTCATCGCACTTACGCTAGCACAGGCGACCCTAGCGCAAACAATGTGACACGACCAAGGAAAGTCTCTACAACTGGCTCGGCATTTTTCTATATTACCCTCATAATTTTCAAAAGAGAGGTTTATTATGGCTAGAAAGAAAATTGCACTGGTTGGCGCAGGGCAAATAGGCGGCACAATTGCGTTGGTTTTGGCGCAGAAGCAGCTGGGCGATGTTGTGCTCATAGACGTTGTGGAGGGCATGCCTCAGGGTAAGGCTTTAGACATCATGGAAGGGCGGCTACCGCTTAACACAGGTACAATTATAACAGGAAGCAGTGACTTCAACGACATTGCCGGCTCGGATGTTGTTATAGTGACCGCAGGCGTTCCACGAAAACCAGGCATGACAAGAGATGACCTCTTGAGCATAAACTTCGACATAATTAAAAAAGTCGGCGAAATGATTAAAAAAACAGCTCCAAACGCATTCGTTATAGTGGTAACCAACCCGCTCGATGCAATGGTTTATGCAATGCAGAAAGTCTCCGGTCTTCCTCCGGAAAAAGTTGTTGGCATGGCCGGCGTTCTAGATAGCTCACGTCTCGCTTGCTTTGTTGCAATGGAGCTGGGTGTATCGGCAGACGATGTTCAAGCCACGGTGCTTGGCGGTCACGGTCCTACCATGGTTAGCCTCTACAACTTTGTTTCCGTTGGCGGCATCCCGCTACCACAGCTCATGAGCAAAGAGAAATTCGACGAACTTTCCGTGCGCACCGCAGAAGCAGGCACAGAGATTGTTAATCTTCTGAAAACCGGCTCCGCATATTACAGCCCGGCAGTTTGCTCTATCAGAATGGCAGAAGCCTATCTCTTAGACAAAAAGAGCGTTCTCACTTGCGCAGCCTTGCTAACCGGACAATATGGTTTTAAAGATCTTTACTGCGGTGTTCCTGTTGTTATGGGTGCAGGCGGCGTTGAGAAAATCCTTGAAATTCAAATGAATGATGAGGAAAAAGCTGCATTTGCCAAATCCGCAGGCGCTGTAAAAGAACTTGTGGACTGGATTGACGCGAAGATGAAAGGATAATTACTATATTAGCCTGCAAACTTCATAGAGGTATATCTGGAAAGTACATCCAAATTAGATTCTTTGGTGCTCGGTGCGTGTAAGCGCGCCGGTGTCTATTTAATTGAAAAAGATTTGTTTGGTGTGGGCAGGCGTAAAATTCTGAGAATATTTATAGATAAAGACGGTGGAGTTAGCGTTGAGAATTGCGCTAGCACAAGCCGTTATCTAAGTGAAGAACTGGACAAAGAAGAAAATGCAAGCGTAATAGAGGGTTCGTATACAATAGAGGTTTCTTCCCCAGGCTTAGACCGCCCTCTAAAAACAATGAGAGACTTTGAAAGAAATTTGAGCAAAAAGATTCGTATAACGCAAGATGGCAAAATAATAAAGGGTGTTTTGAAATCGGTGAATGGATCCGCTATAGTTTTGGAAACTGCTGCTGCAAAAGGCAAAAAAAACACAGAAGTCAGTATTCCGATAGATGAAACCCTAACTGCGAAGGTGGAACTTTAAAAAAGGTAGAAGATGGCAAAGAAGAGTGCGAAAAAAACGAGTAAGATAAAGGAAGCTTTGGATTTCTTGGCAAAGGAAAAGAATGTTGCTATAGAAGATGTGTTCACTGCTTTTAAGGAATCCCTTATAGCTGCGGCTCGCAAGTATACCAAGCTGCATAAGAATATAGAGGTGGATGTGGTTCCTGAAACCGAAGACCTTAAGGTTGTGCTTAGGGTAGAAGTGGTAGATGATTTTCCCGACTACGATCCCAACCTCCCTCCCGAAGAGCTGGAGAAGCAAGACGAGCATTACATGCTGGAGGCAGAGGCTCGGGAGTATCATCCCGAAGCGGAAGCGGGCTACCTGCTTGAAGTTGAGCTGCCCTTTGATAAATTTGGTCGCGCAGCCATACAAGAGGCTCGCCAGCGCTTGAAACAACGCGTGAATGATGTGGAACGCACTCGCATTTTTGAACTTTACAAGAACAAGATAGGCACTTTAATAAATGGGCAGGTTTTGAGAATTGAAAAAAACAATGCCATCATTTCCATAGGTAGCACAGAGGCAATTCTCCCGAACAGCGAACGCATGAGCAAAGACCGCTGGAAAACGGGGCAGTCTGTAAAAGCCGTTATCTCCGGCATTTCGGAACCATCAAAGGGTACAGGCGCTCAGGTGACTCTTTCCAGAGTGAACAAAGATTTTGTGAGCGAGTTGTTCAAACAAGAAATTCCCGAAGTTTATGATGGCACAATAGAAATAAAAGGCATAGCTCGCGTACCGGGCTACCGTGCCAAGGTCGCCGTTTATTCAAGAGACGATCGGGTTGACCCATCCGGTGCCTGCATTGGTGTTAAAGGGCAACGCATACAGGCAATCACAAGAGAACTAAACAACGAGCGCATAGACGTGGTGCATTGGGACCCCGATCCGGAGGTTTACTTTCGCAGAGCGCTTTGCGCAACCGGTAATGTCAATATAATAAAGTCTTTTGAAGTTCCGGGTTTTAGTCCGCCACGCACCGTAGTGGTGGTTAGCGATGAAGATGTTGGAGTTGTTATAGGCGATAAAGGGCAGGCTGTTCGTTTGGCCGGGCAATTACTTGGAAAAGAAATTTGTGTATTCAGCGAAGTGGATTGGACAAGCCATTCCGAAGAAGAAAGAGAAGCTTTGATACACTCTCAAGACCCGCGTACGGTCACGAAAAAAGCAGCTTCTTTAGACATGCTATTTAACAAGAGCGAGGCACCAAACTCTGATGAGCAATGAACTGATATCAATCCGAGCATGGATAGAAAAGCACTCCTTTGACCAGGGAGATTCCTTTACCTTTTTGGTGGGAAAAACTTTGGACGGCGTGCTCATCAGATCTTTAACTACAAAAGTTTCTGAAGCGGCTTTGAATTCTTATGTAAACGATGTTCGCTCGGCTCAAAAAAGAAAGCCGGCTAACAAAGGAATTAAAAAAGCTAAAGCCACAGATAAGCAGGAAAATTCCGGCAGTGGAAATGCAACCTTAAAAAGGATTAAGCCAAAAAAAGTTGTACAAGAAGCGGCACCTCCGGCAGCACCTGCGCAACCAAAGCAAGAGGCACCGACACCTGCGCCGGTAAAGGCTGCACAGCAGCAGCCTCCCAAACAGCAGGCACCAAAGGAACCAAAACCCAGTGCTGCTCCCCCTGCCGCTACCCCTGCCACCGCCACCGCTGTTGCTCCGGAACCCGTTGCTAAAGCAGAGGCACCTCCTAAGGTTGCACCGGTTCTGAACGAGCCAAAAAAAGTTGCATTCACAGCGGATGTTTCCAAGGTTGTTGATCCTGCGGTTTTAGCGCGAATACAAAAGAGCAAGCAAGAAAAAGCTGCTTCGCGCGGCGGTCAAAAAGGCGGCTACAAGGGTGGCAAAAATCAGCATGGCAAAGGAGGTGGTCAAAAAACAACTTCATCAACCGGCTACAGCGGAAACTTACGTGCCCAACCAAGGCAAACCGAAAACAAAGCACAGGCCGGCGGCATACATGTTCGCCGCCCGGGTTTTGGAACAACGCTTCAAGACGTTTTGTCTGCAAGCACCCCTGCGCACAAAGACTTTTTAGATAACAGAACGCCGCATGGTGCCAGAAGCAGTCATGATGATTTCCGCGGAAAGCGCGGCAAAAAAGGCAAGGATACTCAAAAAGAAAAAGAGATTCAAAAGGAAAATGTTGAAAAAGCTCAAAAGAGAGTTTCTGATGTTTTGGTTTCCCTTTCCAAAACTCCGGCTAAAAAAGTATATAGCAAAGATAAGGTTCAGAGCGAGAGCGATGCACCTTCAAAGGTAATTCAAGTTTCGGCGTTCACTTCTATTGGCGAACTTGCCGGGCTTTTGGAACAGCCATCTGCTCGCGTTATAGGCAAGTGCATGGAAATGGGCAAGATGTTCACCATAAACGAGAGACTGGATTTTGAGACTGTGCAAATAATAGCCGATGAGTTTGGCTTTGAAGCGCAGCTTATGGAAGAATATCAAGAAGAAACCCTCGGCATTCAAAGCGATAGCGAAGAAAACTTGAGATCAAGGCACCCGGTTGTGACTGTTATGGGTCATGTTGACCACGGTAAAACTTCGCTCCTTGATTATATTCGCAAGGCCAATGTTGTTCGCGGGGAATCCGGTGGCATAACTCAGCACATAGGAGCTTATGAAGTTCAAACTCCAAATGGAAAAATTACATTTTTGGACACTCCCGGTCACGAAGCGTTTAACGCAATGCGTGCTCGCGGTTCGCAGGTTACCGATGTTATAGTTTTGGTGGTTGCTGCAGATTCTATGGTGATGCCGCAAACGGTGGAGTCCATTGAGCTTGCAAAAACAGCGGGCGTTCCTATTGTGGTGGCAATTACAAAAATAGATTTGCCCACAGCCAATCCCGAAAAAATTCTTTCTCAGTTATCCGAAAGAGGTGTGCAAGCAGAGGAATGGGGCGGCAATGTTAGCTGCGTGCAGGTGTCCATTAAAACCGGCGAAGGCATAGACAAGCTGCTCGAAACTCTTGCACTTGAATCCGAAGTTTTGGAATTGAGGGCAAACCCCGAGACCAGCGCAAGGGGCGCAGTGGTAGAAAGCCGTTTGGATGCGGGCAAGGGAACCATTGCTACTATCTTGGTTCAGAACGGAACTTTGCGTGTTCGCGATTGTTTTGTGTGCGGAAATTACAGCGGCAGAGTTCGCGCCTTGTTCAACGAGCGCGGAGATAGTTTAAAAGAAGCCGGTCCAAGCACGCCTTGCCAAGTTTTGGGTTTTACAGGCACTCCGCAGGCAGGTGATGATTTGGTGGTTGTGGATAGCGATCAAATTGCATCTGAAATTGCCACAAAGCGTCAGCAAGCCGCTCATGAAAGAGCCTTGCGCTCTCGTGTGCAAATATCTTTGGAACAGGTTTACGACGAAGCTAAATCCGGAAAAATATCCGAGCTTAACTTGCTCATCAAAACCGATGTGGCCGGTTCTTGCGAAGCCTTGGCAGAGTCTTTGGCTAACCTTTCCAACAACGAAGTGAAAATCAAAATCATTCGCAAGGGTGTTGGCGCAATCAACGAAGACGATGTGCGCCTAGCTTCTCTTTCCAAAGCCATTATAGTTGCATTCCATTTAATGCCTTCTCTTTCCATAAGGGAACTTGCGGAGCAAGAGGGCGTGGAAATCAAAACCTACAGAGTTATATACGATGCCATAAATGAAATTAAGGGTGCAATAGAAGGCTTGCTCAAACCGGTTTCCAAAGAAGAGATTACGGGTGAAGCTGAAATTCTTCAAGTATTTAAAATACCTAAAATCGGCTTGATTGCCGGCTGTATGGTAAAGAGCGGTGCTGTAGATAGGGAGTCTCAGGTTCATGTTTATAGAGATGGCGTTGAGCTTGGCATAACAAAGGTTCAATCTTTGAAGCGGCAAAAAGACGATGTTTCTTCCGTTAAATCCGGATTTGAGTGCGGTATTGGGCTTAGGGGCTACGATAATATACAAGAAGGTGATACTCTCATATTCTTCAAGCAGATAACCATTGCTCGCACTTTGGCTGATGTAGAAAAAGAGAGTAAGTAATCGGAGGTAAACATGGGTGTTAGAACAAACAGGTTAGGTGCTCTTATTCAAAAAGAAATTTCTCTGCTTTTGCAAAGCGGGTTAAAAAATCCTAATGTAGGTTTTGTTTCAATATCTCATGTTGATGTATCTGCCGACCTTTCTTACGCAACGGTTAAAATTTCTGTTATGGGTTCAAAGCAAGAGCAAATGAAGAGCTTGGGAGCTTTGCAGCAATCGTCCGGTTTTGTGCGCTCTCATTTGGCAAAGCTAATAAAAATTCACAAGTTCCCCGAAATTCGCTTTGTATTTGATGAGGGTCAGCAGAATGCCACTCGCATAAACGAGATTCTACAAGGGTTAAAGGATAAGGGAGAGTTGTGAATAATCAATTCCTCGCCTCACAGCTTTAAACCCTGCATTTTTTATAAATTCTTCCGCCTCCTCAATGCTTTCTATGCCTTGAGAGCGCATTACTCGCTCTTTTAGAACAACGCTGCTTATATCGTTTCCGCCTGCGTAGAGAGCTAGCTCACCTAAAGCTTTGCCCATTCCCAAAACGGAAACCTCAATGTTTGGTATGTTGTGAAAAAACAGTCTACAAAGCGCAACGAGTTTTATGTATTCATCGCTACGCACATGGCGAATAGGAAAAGCACTTGTTTGCGGCTGAAATACCCACGGAATAAAGCTTTGAAACCCGCCTGTTTTATTTTGAACTTCGCGAATATAATTTAAATGCTCTATAATGTCTTCGGGGCTTTCGGTTGAACCAATCACTATGTTTGCACTGCTTTTAAGCCCTTGTTTGTGGCACTCTTCCATAACTTTGCACCATTCTTTTGCGGAGAGTTTTTTTGGAGCCAAAATTTTGCGCATTCTTGCAGTCATAATTTCTGCGCCCGCTCCGGGTACAGAAGAAAGACCAGCCGCTTTTAATTTTTGCAAAAGTTTCGGTAGCGGCATTTTATTGTCTTTTGCCATGTGAAAAAGTTCCACAGGAGAAAAGGCTCGAACAGGAAACCCAAGTTTTTTATTCAGCAACTCTATAACGTTCAAATAATAATCAAGAGGGATATCGGGATTGACTCCGCCCTGAAAAAAAATTCCGTTTGCTCCCTGTTTTTTTGCCTTCAATGCTTCTGTGTGAATCTCTTTTAAAGTCAATGTATATGGTTTTGTGTTTTTAAATGAGCAAAAAGAGCAGGCTATTTTGCAAATATTGGTGTAATTTATTATTCTGAAAACCGTATAACTAACATTTTTTTTGCCATGAATTTCAATGCGTTTTTCGTGAGCAGCTTTTGCAAGCTCAGTCCAGCTTGCACTCTTCCAAAGCCTAAGAGCTTCCTCTTTTGTCATTTTATAATGCCCGAAATCAGCCTGAGCAACGTCTCATTTTCGCGCTTTGTTCCAACTGTAATCCTAACCCACTCCGGCATGCCAAAACTTTTCAAATGCCGCACCACAAGCCCTTTGCTCTCCAGTCGAGCCACAAACTCCGCAGCCTTTTTTCCAAACTTAACGCAAATAAAATTCGCTCCGGATGGCAAAATATCAAAACCCCAAAACTCAAAACACTCCAAAAGCAAAGAACGCCAAGTTCTATTCATCTCTAGCGATTTTTCAACAAAGCTAGTGTCGTCAAGGGCTGCCGCAGCCGCTATTTGAGCCGGATAATTTGTGTTGAACGGAGGTTTAATTTTTGAGAGTGCGCTGATCACTTGCTCTGAGGCAATTCCATAACCAATTCTGAGACCTGCAAGGCCATATAATTTGCTAAAAGTACGGGTGCACAAAAGGTTGGGAAATTGTTTAATCCACAGATTCAAAGGCGGCTCTTTTTCGGCTGTAAATTCCCAATATGCCATGTCTAAAACAACAAGAATATGTTTGGGAACTTTTGTTAAAAACTCATAGATTCTTTTATTAGAGATATAAGTGCCGGTTGGGTTATTCGGATTGCAAATGAAAATGATTTTTGCCTTTTCAAAGCTTAGCATGGTTTCAAGCGGGTAATAAAAATCTTCAAGCGGAAACGCTTTGTACTTTGCTCCGGCAATTTGCGTTGCAGAGGAATAAACTGAAAATGTAGAGCTTGCCCCAACAGCATAGTCACCCTTGTTCAAAAAGGCTCTTGTCGCCAAGTCTAAAATCTCATCGGAGCCATTGCCTGCAATTAGATTCTCTTCTTTGAGTTTCCATTTTTTGGCCAATTTTTTTATAAGCTCCGGAGCCGTTCCCCTTGGATATAAGCGCAGATTTTCCACGCATTTTTTATACGCAACTTTTGCCATGGGGCTTGCCCCGAGCGGATTTTCATTGGAGGCAAGCTTAATCACTTGCTTTAGTTTATATTTTTCCTTAATTTCATCAATAGATTTACCCGGAACATATTCCGGAATCACAGCAAGTTCTTTTCTAGGTTGCAACATTCCTTTGGAAAAATAGAAATTTTCTATATTACACGCAAACAATTTAAACAAAGAGGTTTTTTATGTCCATTAAAGTAGGTATAAACGGATTCGGCCGTATTGGGCGTATGGTTTTCCGTGCTGCTGTGCAAAATTTTTCCAACGATATTGAAATCGTGGGAATTAACGATTTGATGGAGCCAAAATACTTGGCTTACCAGCTCAGATACGATTCGGTTCATGGTCGTTTCAACGGTGATATTGCCGTAGATGGCTCGGACTTGGTTGTAAACGGCAAAAAAATTCGCACAACCGCAGAGAGAGACCCTGCAGCTCTAAAGTGGGGCGATGTTGGCGCAGATGTTGTAGTTGAGTCCACAGGTTTCTTCTTAACAAAAGAAACCGCAGAGGCTCACATTAAGGCTGGTGCAAAAAAAGTTATTCTGAGCGCACCTTCCAAAGACGATACTCCAATGTTCGTTTACGGCGTAAATCACAAAAGCTACGCAGGACAACCAATCATTTCCAACGCAAGCTGCACAACAAACTGCCTTGCTCCTCTCGCTAAAGTTATCAACGATAAATTCGGCATTGAGAAAGGTTTAATGACCACCGTTCATGCCGCAACCGCAACACAAAAAACCGTTGATGGTCCGTCTAACAAAGACTGGCGCGGCGGTCGTGCTGCTTTTGAAAACATAATTCCTTCCAGCACCGGTGCTGCGAAAGCTGTTGGTGTAGTTATTCCTGAGCTGAACAAAAAGCTTACAGGTATGGCTTTCCGCATTCCGTCTCTCAATGTTTCTGTTGTAGACTTGACTGTTGTTCTAAAAACAGCCACCAGCTACGACGATATCAAAGCTGCGATTAAAGCTGCAAGTGAAGGCGAAATGAAGGGCATTCTCGGCTACACCGAAGATGCAGTGGTTTCCACTGATTTTATAGGCGATGTTAGAACTTCCATATTCGACGCAGAAGCCGGCATTATGTTAGACTCCAACTTTGTCAAACTAGTCAGCTGGTACGACAACGAATGGGGTTACAGCAACAAAGTGCTGGACATGGTGAAGGTTATTGGGTAGTTTAATTTTTAAATATGGGGGAAATTCCCCCTCGCTGCAACGGTCGCGTCACGCGGTAGTCTGAAATGAATAGAAAAATGAAGTTTCCTCGTTTTCGCATAGTTGTTTTTGACAATGTAAATGTTGGTCAGAAACTTCTTTTGGATGGCAAATAATCCAATGTCAGATTCTTCCCTTTTCAACCTATCCGTAGATGGTTTCAGCGGCAGGCCAGCTGTTCTCTCTTTCAATTTGCAAGAAGGCCTCTACGGCGACGACCTCCTAACCGTCAA
>JAITUM010000172.1 GCA_031286305.1 Candidatus Fibrimonadaceae bacterium
GGCAGGGTTTACGATAGGATTACGGTTCGCAAAGCGTATTACACAAGAGAGCCTCTACCTGTGGGTCAGGAGTATGAGTTTGCGAAAGAGTTTGAGGTGTGGGCTAGGATTATCAAGGACAGCGAGGGGAGGGATATACATGTGTTTAGGAAGGAGGATGAGCTGCGTAAGTTTAGGAGGGATTCGAGTTTTTATTGGGATGGGTATTGGGAGGTGTTTGAGTTTGATGATTTAGCGAGGGAAACGAGGTATAGGACATCTTCGGGTACAAGGTCGCTACGGAAGTATGATGATAAAGAGCGTTTAACGGAACGCTATATGATGGGCGAAAACGGAGATACATTGACGTCTGAACGCTACGAATGGAAGAACGGCAGATTGACTCGCATGACAGCTAACGGTGTTGTGAGGAATTATATTTACGGGAAGACTTTGCAGGATATGGTTCGTGTTGTACCTTCGGATGAAGGATTTAATTTCCATCGCGGCTATAATGGCACGGCAGGGAAAATTCCGGAGGAGGGAACTCCTGAATATGAGATATTCGCTATGGAACCTTATGGGCACGTGTATTTTGGGGATTATGATGAAGAGGACGATGAATTATTGGATGAAAATTTTGTTGCTAGAAATTCTAGTTCGCCAAATATTTTGGCAAGAACCATTAACTATGGTTGCGTGACTGAAAATACAACTATTACGCCTAGATTGCCCAAGGCGCAATGCATTAGATACGAAAAGAAAGATATTCCAAACAATGCTCCTAAGAATGGTCTTTATGGACACGCAGACGCTCAGTTATTTATAAGTTTTAGTTGCGAATGCAATGCGGCTACTGGAAAATATCTGCCTTTATTTAAAGCTAGAACTGTCAATGAAAAGATAGAAGTATATCAGTCTGTTTGGAGGTATAATTTTTTAAATAAAGGTTGGCATGAATTTTGTTGGGGACCGAATGATCTACAGATCACTTATGCTCATGAAGCTCAACATATTAAAAACGCAAGGTACGTCGCTAATCGTATTGAGACATTTACCTCAGGATTTACTTATGACACAAAGAAAAGATGCGAAGAAGGCGGCAAGAAAGAACGTGAAAACCGAATTAAAACATGGAGCATTTGGTATGAATGGGAACAGAAACACAAAAGCGAAGACCCTGTAAGCCCTAAACAAAAAATAGGAGTCGTATATGAAATTTCCTGCTATTAAAGCTATCGTATTTATTTTTTGCTTTGTATTTACCCATAGCGTTTTTGCTGTTAGCGGATATTGCGACACGACATGGTACCATACACATGAAAGCATTAGAGTTACTGAAAATGACGGCATAACGACAACCAGCAAGCATATTTCTCTTCATGCAGGTTCGCATCCGCTTGGAGATTCAGATGTTCCTTACAAACGCATTATAACGATACATGACAGCGCAGGCAGCTTATTATTTTCCAAGCACTACACGTGGGAAAGAAGAAGGCTTGTGCAAACTATAGATGACGGCGTTGTCAGGAATATTATCTCAGGCAAAACGCCTTGCGATTTTACGGTTGTTGAACCTTCTGGCGATTCTATTTCTTTTCATTTGGACCCTGAAAAAGATTCTGAGAATATCCTTTTTCAGAATGATCTTGAAATCATTTTTTTCATGTATGGTCAGAATATTACGTTTCCTAATCTTGGAAACTTTCCTGAGTATAGTGCGCTTGATGCAATAATGTATTATTGGTATCATTCCTGCAAGAGATACCACGAAGAGCTGAAAGCAGCTGGACTTAATATGAAACTAAATACATCTATAAAAGAAGATGGGAATTCCCATGCACTATTGTATAAATACTATGTGATGCTTGTAATAAGTATTATTATTGTAAGTATTGTGATAATACACAAAAAGCGGAAGATGGGAAAGCAAATGGAATGAATGGTACGCTCGGGAACAACGTCATGAAAATAAAGAGCCAGTAAGTCCAAAAAAAGGAGGATTTAGATTTG
Organism: Candidatus Fibrimonadaceae bacterium; assembly: GCA_031286305.1. Classification (GTDB taxonomy): domain Bacteria; phylum Fibrobacterota; class Fibrobacteria; order Fibrobacterales; family Fibrobacteraceae; genus Fibrimonas. Next base: position 1,993 of record JAITUM010000172.1, read on the forward strand.
ACCACTCTTGCAATTAAAATTACAATCGTTTTTTGCTTGGTATTTAGCCAAAGCATTTTTGCTGATAGCGGGCCGGTTATTACTAATATGCAACCTTTCCAGAATGTTAGCCGCGACACAAATAAAATCGGAATGGTAAAAACAGAAACAGCTATCTATCACGGCGAAAACGATTTTGAAATCATTGTGATGATACATAACCACAAAGATAGCTTGGTGCATTCCAAGCACCATGTATGGAAAGAAGGCAAGCTAGTGCAAGAAATAAACAATGGTGTTTCTAGAACTATAATTTCCGGCGACACATCTTGCAGTTTTGCGATTGTTGAACCGCCTAGCGATACTGTTTATTTTCATTTGGACCCAAAAAAAGAGCCTAATAAATTTCCTGAAACAGAAATAGAACAAATTTTTTCAAATTCAAATTCAGAAATACTGCCTAAATACAAATATGAAGCAATATTATATATCAGATGGAATAGTGGATGTAGGTATCGCAGTGGATTTTAGTAAAATTAAAACTATCATATTTGTTTTTTGCTTTGTATTTACCCAAAGCATTTTTGCAGATGTTTGCGATTTTACAGTAGTTGAATCTTCAGGTGAAACAACAGTCTTTCATTTTAATGACATGGAAAATGACTCTGAATATGAAAAACTTAAAAAATTCCCCCATGCAGTTGAAATAACTATAAAAGGTCAATTATTAGAATGTGAAAAATACAAGAAATATAAAGAATATTTAAAGGATATAGAGTGGATGGATCAATTTATTAGATGTTTGGATAAAGAGGAATCTTGTGATTAAATACACAAGAAGCTCAAAAAAAAAAAGAACTAAAAAATGAATAAGCGCTCTCCAAAGTCAAGGCTTCCTGCTCCCAAGTTTACGGGCAAGCTGCCGACTCGTTCTAAGGGTCGCGAGTATGAGTTTGCACAGGCACTCCGTTCCAGCTCGGGAATGCTTTCCCTCTTCTGCTGACCCGTGAGGGCAGCCCAAATTAGGTGAGCAAACAAGAGCCTGATGCACTAAAAAGAACTATCTCCCTCATCAATTCATCGTGGCTTTCTGCTACTTGTCTGCGGTGCAAAACGTGGTGACATAGTTGCAGGAAATAGCCAAAAGAAAAAATTAAGGTGCGTATGCTGGCTACAGGGGAAAGCCCTCCGCTCATCACAATAGTTTTTTCTATATTACACCCATAAAACCCTAAAGGAGTCATTAAGATGGCAAAAATCAAAAATGTAGTTGGCCGCCAAATATTAGATTCGCGCGGCAACCCGACCGTTGAAGTAGAAGTAACGCTGAACGATGGCTTTGTGGCCCGTGCTGCTGTTCCAAGCGGAGCCAGCACCGGTGAGCATGAGGCTTGCGAATTGCGCGACGGTGGCAAAAAGTATCTGGGCAAAGGCGTGCTTAAGGCCGTAGCTAGCGTAAACGGCCCCATTGCAAAGCTTCTCAAAGGAAAAGACCCTTTGAAGCAAAAAGACCTTGATATGGCAATGATAAAACTGGATGGCACAAAAAACAAAAGCAAGCTCGGAGCGAATGCTATTTTGGGTGCTTCCATGGCAATAACCGTTGCTGCTGCACACGCAAGCAAAATGCCGGTTTGGAAATACATTGGCAAATTGCATGGCACCAAAAAATTCGTGTTGCCCACACCAATGGCAAACATTATCAATGGCGGCAAACACGCAGATAACAAAATTGATTATCAAGAGTTCATGATTATGCCGGTCGGTGCTCCAAGCTTCTCTGAAGGCTTGCGCTGGATAACCGAAATTTTCCACGTTCTCAAAGACTTGCTCAAAAAAGACAAGCACGCTACATCTGTTGGAGACGAAGGCGGCTTTGCACCGAACCTCACCAACGATGAGTCTCTTGAATACATAATGAAGGCTATCAAAGCTGCCGGTTACAAACCCGGTTCGCAAATTGCAATAGCTCTTGATTGCGCATCTTCCGAGCTTTTTGACGAAGGTGACCGCAAAGGTTACAAGTTCTGGAAATCCGAACCGAACAAACTTTACACTGCTAAAGATATGATTGCAAAATATGCTGCTTGGGTAAAAAAATATCCAATCATTTCCATTGAAGATGCTTTAGACCAAAACGATTGGGACGGTTATGTTGCCATCACCAAAGAACTTGGTAAAAAAGTTCAGCTTGTTGGTGATGATCTTTTTGTCACCAATCCGGCTTTCTTAGCAAAGGGTATCAAAATGAAAGCAGGCAATGCAATTCTCATTAAGGTGAACCAAATCGGCACCGTGACCGAAACTCTCGAAGCTATTAAAATGGCTCAGAAGGCCGGTTATGGAGCAGTTTCTTCTCATCGTTCCGGTGAAACCGAAGACGCCTTTATCGCAGACCTTGCAGTTGGCACAAGTGCCGGTCAAATCAAAACAGGTTCGCTTTCTCGCACCGACCGCGTTTGCAAATACAACCAGCTCCTTCGCATAGAAGAGCAGCTAGGCAAAAAAGCAGCGTATCAAGGGAAGATAAAGTAACACGTGTTTAGCGTTTACAAAGTAAGTTATGCATGAGAATTCAGAAATATACTGGAATACCGATCGGAAAATGCGGCTTTTGTTTGCAGTTTCCGGTTTTTCGGTTTTCTTTCTGTTGCTATATCATTTGGCTGATGTTCTTACGCCATTTGTTATAGCATTTTTACTTGCATATATTTTAAATCCTCTTGTAAATCTTTTACAGAAAAAAGTTAAACACAGATGGCTGGCATCCCTTTTGGTGCTTCTTGCTTTGGCTGTTGTTCTCATTGGGGCTGCTCTGACGCTTGCTCCCATGATAGTTGAACAGATTGTGCAGCTGGGGCGTTTATTGCAAAAATACGCAAGCGATGGCACGTGGAGAGAAACTCTTATTGAATATCTTCCAAAAGGTGTTTGGGAAAAAATACAACATGTATGGGAAGATATATGGGAAGAAAAGAATTTTATGCCTGTTTGGCTTGCGCTTCAAAATTTTGATTTGATGACAATTGTGCAAAATATTTTAGGAAAGATTGTGCCGGGTGCAGTAGGTGTATTTTCCGGAGTTGGTAAAATGCTTGCGTGGTTTTTCGGCGTTTTTATGATAACCTTATGTTTGGTGTTTATGCTGTTGGATTTTGAAAAGATGAAGGCAACGTTATCTGCGCAAATTCCGCAAAAACATTCCAAAGAAATTTTAAATTTTTTCCGTTCCTTTGATAGCATAATGGGTAAGTATTTTAGGGCGCAAACTTCTGTTGCGGCAACGGTTGGGGTGCTTTTTTCAATATCGTTCAGCATAATGAAGTTGCCTATGGGGCTTCCTTTCGGGCTTCTTATAGGCGCATTAAATATGGTGCCGTATTTGCAAGTGGTAAGCATTCCCGTAGCGATATTCTTAGGGTTAATTTATTCACTTGAAACGGGAATGGCTTTTTGGCAGGTGGTTTTGATAATAACTGCAATTTATGCTGGCATTCAAATTCTGCAAGATTCGGTGATAGTTCCAAAAATAATGGGCGGCACGCTTGGTCTTTCGCCCATTTTGATTTTGCTTTCTCTTGCAGTTTGGGGAAAATTACTGGGTTTTTTAGGCTTGGTGTTAGCCATTCCATTCACCTGCGTAATCATAGCCACATATAAAAGCGTTCGTGAGAGGAAATAACTTTTCTATCTTACTCTCATGTCAAAAACTATTCTTTTATTTCCGGGGCAAGGTGCCCAATATGTTGGAATGGGCAAAGTTTTGTCCGAGACTTTTGAGCCTGCAAAGCAAATTCTGAAAAAAGCAGATGAGGTTTTGGGCTTTGAACTTTCAAAAATAATGCAAGAAGGGCCGGAAGAGCTGCTTAAAAGCACTGATAACACACAACCCGCTCTTTATGTATGTTCATGCATGGCAATGGAACTCTTAAAAAGCAAGAACGTGGAGTTTGACTACGTTGCCGGTCACTCGCTTGGTGAATATTCTGCAATATATGCAGCGGGCGGCTTTTCGTTTGAAGACGGGCTTCGCCTTGTTAGGGTTCGCGGTGAGCTTATGGCCCAAGCCGGCGTGCTAAAACCCGGTGCAATGGCTGCAGTGCTCGGGCTTTCCGAAGAAGATTTGAATGCCGTATTGGCTGAGGCGCAAAGTACAGGCGTTGTTGTTGCGGCGAATTTCAATTCGCCGGGGCAAATTGTGATTAGCGGTTCAAAAGAAGGCGTTGCAAAAGCTTCTGAAATTGCGAGCGCAAAAGGCGCGAAAAAAGTTGTTCCGCTCCCGGTTTCCGGTGCGTTTCATAGCCCCTTAATGGAATACGCTTTGGAAGGTTTAAAAGCCGCCATATCCAAAACGAGTTTCAGTGATTTGAAAGTTCCTGTGATTGCAAATGTGACCTCGCAAGCCGTGAGTGCCGGCTCGGAATTGCCGGAGCTTTTGACAAAGCAGCTCATTTCTCCCGTGCGTTGGCAGCAAGGAATGGAAACAGCAATTTCGCTTGGAGTCACAAAAGGAATTGAGGTTGGATCCGGCAAGGTTTTGATGGGTTTAATGCGCAGCATCAACCGTGATGTTCGAGTTCACCCTGTTGAAACAGAGGAGCAGCTCATTGCGGCTCTCGCAGCAGGCGAATAGTTTTTTATGACAAAAATTAGGGTTTCTAGTTGACAAACCGGTCAAATATTTCTATATTTAAATTCCTGATACATAAACGGAGAATTTAATGCCCTGCGGTAGAAAGAGAAAAAAGAGGAAAATCGCGACTCATAAGCGGAAAAAACGCCGCCGTCGCGATCGCCACAAAAAGAAGAATCGCTAATTGAGGCTTTTATGCCCCAAGCTGTGGTTATAGCCACCGGCAACGCCGGCAAAGTGAGTGAGTTTTGCGCTATCCTTAAAGGTAGCGCATTTTCCTTTCTTGTGTCAAAAGACGTTGGTTTTATTGAAGAAATCGAAGAAACAGCCCAAACTTTTAAAGGGAATGCCGAAATAAAGGCAAAAGCCGTTTTTGAATATGTGAGTCAAAAATATAAGGATTATTGGGTTGTAGCAGACGATTCAGGGCTTGAGGTGGAGGCTTTGGGTGGCAGACCCGGAGTTTTTTCAGCCCGATATGCAGGCGAAAATGCCACCGGCGTGGAACGATATACCAAGTTATTGCAAGAAATGGAGAGGCAAACCAATAGAAACGCCAGATTTGTTTGCAGCCTTTGTTTGATAAGACCGGGTCGCCGCCCGGAATTTTTTGAAGGAGAGTGCAGAGGCAGCATTTTACCCCAAGCTAGAGGGAGCGGCGGTTTTGGCTACGACCCTGTTTTTTTACCTGAAGGTTATAGCAATGGTTTTGGCGAAATGAGCGAAGAAGAAAAAAATGCTTTGAGCCACAGGGGTAGGGCTATAAGAAGCATGCTCGAGAGGTTAAATGCAGAGACATAACAACAAAGTTTCTTGGAACAGGGTTATATTAAAGGCGATGCTGGAGTGCAAGCAACATAATATTGACCAGGTTTTTTTGAACTGCGAAGAGAAATTTTGCAATTTGAAAGTCCCGGAAAAGGAAATGGAGCTTAGGCTGTTTGCTCTTGCTTTTTATTGTAATAAAATATATAATTGGAGTTTTTTTAGATCAGCAGTATTCCCTCGTTTTGCTGAGATTTTGAATGACGTTTATTTTACGCGAACAGCAAGAATACTTCTCGAAAAAGATAACCCGGCCCTGACTCTATTTTGGGCTATTTTCAGATTATCCTTAAAAAAACCTATTGAACGAAACCGCTATTTGTCCTTGGAAAAAAGAATGAAAGAAAAGTCTCTGAGGATACTTGCAGGGGATTGTGGCATTTACTAGATTTTCTCTATGCAAAAAATACGCAATGTAGCAATAATAGCTCATGTTGATCATGGCAAAACAACGCTGGTTAACCAAATTTTAAAACAATGCGGAGCGTTTCGTGAACAGGAAGACGTAGCTGATAGGGTTATGGATTCCGGGGACTTGGAACGGGAACGAGGCATTACCATTTTGTCTAAAAATGCAAGCATTTTTTACAAAGAGCATCGAATAAATATTGTGGATACGCCGGGGCACGCAGATTTTGGCGGCCAGGTAGAGCGAATTTTAGGAACAGTGGATGGCGTTCTGCTTGTTGTAGACGCATTTGAAGGACCTATGGCGCAAACTCGTTTTGTAACGCAAAAGGCACTTGAACTAGGGCTCATTCCAATAGTGGTTATCAATAAAATAGACCGCGATGGTTGCAACCCGAGTGGCACGCTCAATAAGGTTTTCGATTTGTTCTGCGATTTGAACGCAAACGATGAGCAACTTGATTTTGGAGTGGTTTTTGCCAGTGGTCGCAAAGGGGTTTGCCGCTTGGGCATGAGCGAACCGGACACGGATTTGCGCCCATTGATGGACATGGTTTTGCAAAAAGTCCCCGCACCAAAAGGCGACCCTAACGGAACCCCGCTCTTGCAAATAGCCTCGCTTGAATACTCATCATTTTTAGGCCGCTTGGCAGTAGGGCGCATTCAAAGGGGAACTTGGAAAGCCGGCTTGAGTGTTGTTCAGTCATTGCTCAGCGGTAAGTTCAAAAATATTCGCATTCAAAAAATTTTGCGTTATGAGGGCATAAATCTGCAACCCGCAGAAGTTGCTGGTCCCGGTGATATTGTTTTGCTTTCGGGTTTGGAATCCTTTGATATAGGCGACACGCTCTCAGATATAAATTCGCCGGAATCTTTGACACGCCTCCAGCTTGACCCACCCACAATTTCAATGCTGTTCACCGTAAATACATCTCCGCTTGCCGGCAAGGGCGGCGGAAAATTTTTGACGGGCAACCATTTGCTTGAACGTTTGGAAAGAGCGTGCATGGCAGACCCTGCTTTGCGAATTGAAAAAACGGATGGCGCAAGCGCGTTTAATGTGAGTGGACGTGGTGTTATGCATCTCACAATTCTCATTGAAAATATGCGACGCGAGGGTTATGAGTTCACAATAGGCAGCCCGCAGGTGATTTTTGAAAGGGACGAGAGCGATAATATTTTGGAACCTATTGAGCAGTTCAAGGTAGAGGTTCCGGCTGAGTTCAGCGGAGCGATTATTGAGGAATTGGGCAGGCGCAAAGGTGAGATGGTGAATATGATTCAAGACGATAACGACAGGGTTCATCTTGAATACAATGTGCCTAGCAGGGGTTTGATGGGAATAAGAAGTTTGTTGCTTTCGCTTTCAAAAGGTTATGCGGTATCCCAGTCCATTTTTTTGGAATACCAGCCACACAAAGGCGAAATTCCCAGCCGCACAAACGGCGTGTTAATTGCAAAAGACCCCGGCATTGCGAGCGCTTATTCCCTGTGGAAACTCGAAGATCGCGGCCACATGATTATTCCGCCCGGTTCGGAAGTCTACGCCGGAATGATTGTTGGCGAGCACAATCGCGATGCGGATTTGATTGTGAACATTCTCAAGTCCAAGCAGTTAACGAATATACGAGCGGCCGGCAGCGATGACAATATTTTGTTAACACCTTATCGCAAAATGAGCCTTGAGGAGTGCGTTACATTCATAAACGATGACGAGTGCGTTGAAGTTACGCCCAACGTTCTGCGCATACGCAAGAGCGAGTTAAACGAGCATAAAAGGAAAAGCAAAGCGGCTGTTTAAAACACATTCACTTTAACCACACCGCTTGTGTGTAGAATAAAAATGTAAGAATACTCGGCAGGGGTTATGTCTATAACGTTTCTTATGCTGAGCGAGTCCAAGCTTATGGTTTTTCGCCAAACGGCTTGGTTATCATAAACACCTATTTTTCTACAGGTTTTGTCTAAAAGATAAACGCCGTAATTGTTTGCAACAAGCCTGTCTGCGGAACAAAAATGTTTTTCATTGCCGGAAGTTTGAGACATAGGATCACTACTGGAAAAACCACCGCTTTTAGGGTACCTTGTTAGATTTATCGGTTGCGCTGTAATCCCTTCCACAGCAAAATACTCGCTATCCGTAGCCGCCAAAGCCAAAACTCTTTGCGAAGATACATTGTTTTTTTTTGCGCATGGATTTATGTTCCAAACTTCAAGCCCAATTTCGCTCCCAACCGCAAGCTCATTCCCATGAATTGCAAAAACCCCATTTCTGTTAGCATTACATGCCACTTCATCGTCCAAAAATTTTAATACCGCTCTATCTTGAACATAAAAATTGTTGCCCGCAGAAAAAACATCATTTGGAAACCCGCTAAAACCATGAGACTCCTCTAAATTAAATGCGCACTCATAAAGATTATCTCTTTTATAAGAGTGTACATAATAAAAATCATCTAAAATATAAAGTTTTCCATTTCCGGAAGCCATTTTAACAGGACGATGTGCTGCCGGCAAAAAATCATCAAAAGAACCAAATGAGCAAGAAGCCTTCCCAACCGTCCCGCTCTCCCACTCCCCACCACATCCAAGCAAGATAAGTGCCAGGACTCCATACCTTAACCTTTCAAAGGTTTCCACCATCCTTCGTTTTCCTTGTACCATTTCACGGTTTCGGGTAACCCTGTGCCGAATGTGTATTTTGGTTCCCAGCCAAGCTCTTTGCGAATGCGGGTTGCATCTATGGCATAGCGCAAATCGTGCCCCAAGCGGTCTGTTACAAATTCAATTTGAGTTTCATCCACGCCCATCATTTTAACGAGTTCTTTTGCAATATCTATATTTTTCCACTCATTGTTTCCACCAATATTATACACTCGTCCTGCCTCTCCCTTTTCCAAAGCGAGCAAAATTCCCGTGCAATGATCTTCAACATGAAGCCAATCGCGAACATTCAACCCTTTACCATAAACAGGAATCTTTTTGCCTTGCATAAGATGCGTAACCGCAAGCGGAATCAGTTTTTCGGGGAATTGATAAGGGCCATAATTGTTTGAGCAACGGGTTATTACGGTATCAAGGTTGTAGGTTTCGTTCCATGCGCGTACCAAAAAATCTGCGCCTGCTTTTGACGCGCTGTATGGGCTGTTTGGTGCAAGCGGGGTATCTTCGGTAAAAAGTCCGGTTTCTCCGAGCGTTCCGTAAACCTCATCTGTGCTAACTTGTAAAAATCTTATTTTTTTCTCTTTTGCATATTTCAGAAGTTTTAAAGTTCCTTCCACATTTGTGCGAATAAACACGCCCGGATTTTTTATTGAATTATCAACATGCGACTCTGCCGCAAAGTTCACAATAGCATCCACGCTTGGCAGCAAACTGCCTGCGGCGCAAATATCTTCATCGCTAGTTATATCGCCTTTAAAAAAGGAGTAGCGGGGATTATCCTCAACATCTCTCAGATTTTCAATATTGCCTGCATAGGTCAAAGCATCTAAGTTTGCAATATTCCAATTAGGCCGTTCTTTTAAAACAAGTTTAACAAAGTTGGTCCCAATAAACCCGCAACAACCGGTAACTAAAATGTTCATGCTTTGAATATAGTAATTAATGATTAACTCAATGTTTGGGTAGTAAGCGGTATAATGTAAATATACATTATTTTTCGGCAAACGTCAACTTTTTTTGCATTTTTTTTTATTTTTTTTAATATTTTTTTTGCGCCAAGCTAGCTAGCGAGGCTCTTTTTTTTAATTTTGCGTATCAAGCTAATACACAAACAACAGCTTTTGGGCTACCTTCACAGGTAGCAAAACAACAATAAGCGCTTACAACATTACATTAGCTTTTTTTTTAAAAAAACCTTTGTCATGCAAAGCTTCTAGCCTCTATAGGGCTCACCGGATTTAACAACACCGAAAGCTATTTTTACTAGCCTATGCATTACAGCAGTCAAAGCTAACATTTTAGGTTTTCCTTTTTCTGTTAGCCTTTTATACATTTTTGCCATTGGGGTTCTGTTAAGCTGGATAGCACTAGAGGCGCACATAAACAAAAGACCGCGCAAATACGGGTTGCCTGTTTTGGATATTTTGCCATTGCCTTTTATGCTTGTGCCGCTTTCAAAAATTGTTGGGTCTAAACCAATAAAAGATGTTAGCTGCTTGTGCGTTGCAAACGGTTCTAGACCTTTGCAACGGACAAGAAGCGTAGCGGCTGTTTTGGCACCTATGCCGGGTATCGTTTTCGACAGACGAAATTGCTCCGGGAAAATTTCCTTTACCAAATCGTAAAGTTCTTTTTCCAAGGCTTTTTGCTGCTCTTTGCAAATGGACTTCACGCTAGACATTGCAGCTAATGCTTTGTCGCTTTTGCCAGCTACTAGAGCGGCGGAAGTTTTCATATTGCCCGCAGACCTTTCGAGCTTGGATAGACCGGACAATAGGGAAACTATCACCATAGCCCTTGCATGTTTAAGTGGCAAAGGCTGCCAAAATTCTATCTGTGCGCTCTTGGTCTCTGCGTAGCCTGCAATGAGTCTAGCGTCCTTTTTATCCGTCTTTACCTTGTTGCCAAGAGACTGCATATAACGACGGACAAAAAGGGGGTTAAATATCCGAACAAGCGCGCCGTTTTTACACAGGAATTTAGCCATCTGGTAATGGTAATTACCTGTTGCCTCCATTGTGTAAATAGCATTGGGCGGGGTGTTCTTTAGAAGAACGCGCCAGCCTTTGCGGTTGTTGCTGTATTTGACATCAACGCCATTGCAATGGGCGTTAAATGTGTCTTTTGAGATGTCTATGCCAACATAGACCTTTTTCTTAACATTCATGTTAACCTCTCTGTTTAAGTGTTTCAACGCTTGCGGGGACTTAATACCTTCACTCCTATAAACGAGCGCGAAGCCCAGAGTCTCAACTCGGCAAACATCACCACAAGCGTTTCCCATCATGCCACTATCTTATTTCGCAAGCGTAAAAGCCCAAGGGTATGGACAGTTTCAGGCATGAAGGGTAATAAGGATTATCGACCCGAAATTGAAATGCTTAATGTTTTTATTTTTAGTTTTTTTTTTACTAAACTGAATGAGAGCAAAAAGCACGCCAAAATAGACAGGCGGAAAAGGGAATCGATTTTTTTTCATATTATTTTTTATTCCATGCTACTACATAAAAAATTTTTCTATTCAGAAAACCATCTGAAAAAAACCTAGAATTTTGTCATGCTTTTTGCAAACCACTACAGGGGATATTATAAATGTTTTCAATTATTCAAAATAATGATAAATATTAAACTTTTCCCTGAACTGCCCATAATAGGGTGAAGGCAGTTCAGGGAAAAATTTTAATAGACCCGCACCGCCAACAACGGCTACACTTTGCCGCCGATGACAAAGGCAAAGAAAACAAAAACAGTCCGAAAGGACAATAAGGAGGTCAACATGACTAAAAGGAACAAGCTAGAAATAGCACGGATAAACGCAAACCAAAGTATAGATTTTTTTCGAATGAAAATCTGTGATTTGGAAAAAATAGGAAGCATAGAACTAAGAGCAAACAATACAGGCTCGCTAGGGTATAAAAATCTATACTTTGATAACGAAGATATTGGAATGGTGCTAATGAATGTGGAAACCAACGAACCGGAAGAATACGCAAACATACATTTGCAATATATGCCAAATATATGCGTGTTATGCATAGCCTACGAAAAAGAAAGATTAAAAATATTAAGAAAGGAGGTGTAGAATGAGGATAGAGCGGAAATATAGCAGAGCCCTAGACTATTGGGATAGGGCACTAAACCACACAATGAATGGGAAAAATAAAATTGCCTTGTGCTGTGCAAAGGTGGCAGCATACTATTTTGACTTCGTGGCGCAGAATGCCCCGGAACTGGAGGATAGCAAGAAGGCTAGAGCGTATTTTTTCCAAGTGTGCGATAGCTATGGCTTAAACTACAAGACGTGAAAAAAGCCCTCCCGCCCATGCTTCAAGATTTAACACAGGCGGGTAACAGATTTAATTTACTTTTCACTTTTTGCTCGTGGATGACGTCCTAACGTATGAAAAACACCCTTTAGGTTAGGGTCGGAGCTACTACGCCATTTATGGGTATTGCCTCTATTATCTTTACCGCCACAATCTGCGACCGCTTTAGCGTTTTGTTCACTCTTTTTCATTTCAAGACAAGGAGCCGTGCCGGGGCTTATTACAATAAGCTCTCCGTTTTCACAGACCAAATAACAGCCGGTCACGGGGGGGCTGTGCCGTTCTTGTGCAAAGGCACAGACAACAAGCATAAAAGCAAAAACGAAAATAAAAGAAATATTTATCATATATACATAATATACATTTTTTTTTACGACATGTCAAGTTTTTTTTATGTTTTTTTTAGAATGGTAAAGGCTCATCGTCTAAGTTTATTTTGTAGTTCGGTTTTTCTGCGTAAGGGTCATAGGGTGGAATGACTGGTTCAAAGCCGTCTCTGTTTATTCGATACTCGCTTTTATACTCGTTGTAATAACGGCGCAGGGAAATGGTTAAATTGGCTTGCTGGTAAACGCTCATTTTATACATCTGCTCTTCAAAAAGCAATAAAAATTCTGTAAAGGTTTCGCATTGACCCAGAGACTGGAAATTTTTAATTACGCTCTTTGTTTGGTTGATTTTATCAACGCTAGGTAAAAACGAATCTAAAAACAATGGGTCATTGGTTTCAACGCTTGCAGGGCTATACTGGTGCTTCTGCGGGTCATCGGCATGGACTAGGTAACGCCTTGCACCCTTGATACAATAAACGCGCTCAAAGCTGTTTGGCATTAATAGCTGTTGGTTTTCTTCTTGGGCGGGTTCTTTTTCTTCATTTTCTTTAGGTTCTTCTTTGTCAAATTTGCCGTATTCCTTGAAATAGTTTTGCATGGTGCTTAGTTCCCGGCTGGTGGCAAATGACAGCAGCAAATGCCAATGGGGTTTTACAGGTTCGTTCAGTTCATTGGTATCGTGGTCATGCTGGATAAAATAGAAGTTGCGGCATATTGATTTACAACGCTCTTTTATGGCTTCTAGATTATCCCAACCGGTTGGAATAATTAATTGCCAGCTTCTAGACTGGATTTTCTTTTCTTTTTTTGCTCTAGTTTTCATCTTTAATTCCTTTGTTAAAGGTTAAATGTTAACTACCACTACACCACGCATTAAGACAAGCCCATGCGTGGTGTAGTAGAAATTGGATTTCTACGGCTTTTTACTACAGATACTTGAATTTCATAAGCCTTTTATAGCAGCCGTCGGAATTGCACCGCTCTACCAAACTGTATTCTTTCGTGCCCGACATCATACGATACCGGTGGTCGCTTGACTACCAAGCTCGGCTACTAACTCCCTGTTTTCTCGGCTAGCTACAGGGATTTTACTTTAGACATATTCAACCCCAAAAAATAAAAAATGCGAATTTGCAAACATAAGCAATAAAAAATAAGTAGCAAACATAAAACAAAGAAAGCGCAAAAGGGACAATGAAAGCGAAACGAATTGGCAAAAGAAACAAACAAAATATACACGAAAAAAAAGCCAAAAAAGCGCCGAAAAAAAGTTGATAGCCAACATCAAAAACGACACCGAAAAGAGTATTGATAGCACCAAAAGAAACGCAGGCAATAGAAAATGTAATTACACTCATTAGCTTAACATGCTCATATTTCTTAACTTGGAAATAATGGATACATTTCAAATAATAAAACCTAACCAAACGAGAAACAAACATTTTAAGTGACATTATTTTACCCCTTGATGAATTTTAAAGGACAATTTGCACAAGTGCCATCATAAGGGCAGTCAGAGCAAATACAGCAACACAAATCAGAATATTCACCGCAGGCAATGCAAATGCCGTTCTTATTTATTTTATCTATATCTATGGAATCCATTTTTACCTCTCTACCGTGTCATCAACTGTTAAATAGTTTTTTTTCATTTCCAACGCCTCCGGCTTTTGAAAAAATGAAATTTGAACATCCTTTTGAGACTGTAGAAAACTATGTCAATAATAGCACTCATTTTTTTTCTCCTATGTTTTTGAGGCTCCATATACCAACAGATGTATTGTTATTATTATAGCTACCGCACCGGCAACAAATGGGATAAAAGTTAACGCACCACCCTGAAAGCCTAGCGTAAAAGCTGCTATTACACTATCCACAATTGCAGGAGTTAACTCATAAGGGGAATCACAAGCAAATGTTGTCACAATTACCTCACAGCTAAAAAGAAAAGGACACCGAAAATTACAACGCACACACAGCCCAAAAAATAACCCAAAAGGAAAGAAAGAACAAACACTTAAAACCTCCTTCTAAGGTAATCATAAGCAAACCAAACGCAACATAAAACAGACCAACAGACAATAAAAATTGAGCAAGCCAAACCACTAACAAAAAGAAATCTATCCATCTATTTAGCCTCCTTTTTTTCTATGCGCAGGAACAAAGTGTATTTTTCACTACCAAATAAAAAATCTATTGGAATGAAGTAAAGGAAATAACGTCTTCTAGAAAAATCACTGTTTAACTGGAGCAAGCCAAAATCATCAAAGAATCCGTCAAGGGTGAGCAGATTAAAGCCGGTGCGATAAGTTATGTTTACCTTTTTACCCAATATGCGCATGTCTAAACCTTCGATTATTTTTTCTAAAGTCTCCATCTTGTTGCCGAAATTGTCGTATGTGAAACCGGAACTGCGCAAACTTTCATTGCCCAGACTAAGCAAAGTAGTGTCACTGCTTTGCAGAATTGTCTTTTGCGCAGTCTTTGAAAAGTCCCAGCTAAAATTTAAATTCATAGTTAGTTTTTTATCTAGGATTTCATAGTAAATCGTGTAGATGTAATAGAGGGGTTTGGGAGGATGGAGCGTATCTACTTTGATTATCGTGTCTATCTGAATTATAGTTATAGTGTCGTATTTGACACGCTCCACCGTTTTCGTAATTGTTTTTGGTTTCTCTACCGCCTCAGGGGGGGCATTCGCCACCCCCTGAGGCGGTTTGTTGGCGGTAAGCCATGACGGTTGCGAATAGCCTGCTGCATAGCCGGCTATCATTAGCAGCGCATAAGCTATTATAGCCCTTGTTAAATAACCTGCGATTAAACGGCGTAATATCATCTGCCTGCCCTCTTAAAGTTAAAATTAATATGCGGACAATATGTAGGTGGAATGGTTTTAGGCGAAAGCGTATCTACTTTGCCGTTTGGACGCAGGACATAGAACTTGTCACCACAGTAATATTCATCATATTCACCTAAGTCAAAGCTTGAAAAATCTTTTTCTTTTGCCGAGACCCCACCGACAAGGGAAGATGCAAAGCCCTTGTTAGCAGTCCTAAGAATCATGGCAACGCAAACGAAGAAAACAAACACAACAAACAAGAAGAAAGGGGAGCGGAGGAAAACATTATAATTATTGCCCTTAGCTTCTTTAGTTTCTGCACCCTGATAGCTGTCATAAAAAGAAAATATCTCACGGTCTATTTTCCATATCAAAGTAGCAAGGGGTTTAAATTGCTCGCTGCCCATAGCATCGGGGAACACCTTTACTTTTATGCTCTTGTCAAAACCCAAGTTAGATAGCCGGTTGAGCCTGTAATGGACTTGGCACAAACGCCTAATGCCTATATCCAGTTGGTCTATGTTTTGCGTAAGAAAAATAATATCCAAACCGTAATGGCGGTGTTTTTGAAGGAAAGGCAATAGGCTTTTATTTTCCTCGCTGTTGTAGTCCCTATTATTCCAAAAGACCTGCGCCTCGTCTATGATTACCATGCTGTTAGAATCAACGCCATCTATGAGCATTTTCGTGCTGAACTTTTCCGTATGGACTAGAATTTTTTCAAGGTCGCAAAGCTCTATCTGCGTTTTAGTTACGCGTTCCAAATAAATGCCTATCTTCAAATAATTAATACCATCTATGTTTGTATAGACCTTTCGCTTCTGAGATAAAGCGGGAAGCAGAAAACGCTTTATAGCGCTTAAAGTTTTGCCGGTGCCCGGAAGACCGGATATTAAAGTAATAGCCATTAGAAAAACTCCGGAAAATGAAAAAGCTTTGTCATATCTTGAAAGTCCTCATGTATAAACCAATAGTGAAAGAAAAAGCCCAGCAGATAACAAGAACACTTATAGGCGTAGCAAAATCAAAAGCATTAACGACCCCCATAAGCAAAGCAAAATGGGGGCTGCTGCTGGTAGGCAAAAAAGAAGCGACAAGATTAGAAGCCGGGCGAAGAACAAAACCGAGAACAGGCAGAATATAGTCACGAACAAGGGCGAACATTTCCTCATGAAACGCAACAACCGAAAGCGCCATGACGGCTATCAAACCGGTAGTGACAAAATAACCAATAACCGTAGCGGAAATGGTAATAGAACCACTAGTAGCACCCTTACGGGCTACCTTAGGCAATACCTTAGAAACAACGAAGGTAGCAAACCTAAAAATAAGAGGAGCTAATGTTATGATCCAACCAATTGCACCTAATAAAGCACCCATTAATCATGCCCTCCTGTCTTTAAAGAACGAAAAATCATAACTAAACCAGCTAAAGCAGAAGCCAAAACCAAAAGACCATTGATAAAAGAAACAAGGTTAAGACCAAAAATATCAGTTAAATCTATGGAGCACCTTTGGCTAGTGCAACCTATGCCCATAAAACCACTGTCAAAAGATAAGTCTAAACGAGTTGTAGGGGAAAATGAACTCTTCCAATCAAGAATAGGGGCAATATACATGCTAACGCTATCGGAAATTTGACGGCTATACCTTTCAAAATCAGAAAATTTAGAACTATCTATTTTACTGCGCAACTTTTGGCTAACTTGGTCGGCAGAAAGCCAATCAATATTATCGTACATTTCATCTGCACCAGCTTGACCAGCGCCTTCCATGCTCTCCATAGAACCACCTAAACCAGTAGTGTCGCTAAAGAATTGACCAAGACCATCGGCAACGCCGCCGGCTATGCCACTGCCGCCACCGCCAAACTCACCTAAAGCACCTGCAAGATCGTCTATGGCACCGACAATATCACGAACACCGCCGCCAACAGCACCGGAAACACCATTAACGGAACTAATTACACCGTTCAGCAAAGCATTTTGTTCTAAAGTTAAATTATAGTCAGCTTGCGCTAAATCAGCTACGCCCTTGATAAGATTACGAGTATCAACAGCTACGCCAAGCTCCAACAACTGAATATCAACCTTTGCCCAATCGCAATTACTTAAATCGGCGCAGTCACCGTCACCATCATAACCACCGCTGCCACTAGAACTATCTGCATTATTACAGCCCGGAAGGTTGGGGAAATCGGCGCACAAATCTACATCACTGATAGAACTGCTAGAAAAATCATCGGTAGAACTGCTAGAAGACTCGTCAAACTCAGCGAAGCCAAGAGGACAAACAAGAACATCGTAATACCTTTCCATATCAACCCGACACTCTGTTTTATCAGGGCGAAACATATTATCATCCTCATAGATACTAACATGCTCCCCCTTGCCTATTCCGGCAGCTCCACTCGCAAAAAAGAAATGTTTAGTATGATTATTTATTTCAACCGCTTCAAAAGCGCCAAACATATCTCTAAATTTTGCCAATTCAATACCCCAAAGACCTTGCCCGCCATTGCATCGAGAATCAGCCATGGGGACAGGAGTGGAACAGGGGGGGAGTGGGATAGAACAACCGTCACCTAAATACACGCGAAAAGAACAAACATTAACTAAACTATAACCGGGGGGAGTATTGCAACCCTGAGGAAAAGAAATAGAACAACTAGAAGAATTTCGACAAAAATTACTAACAAAACCAGCTGAATTACTACCCTGGGTTGAAATGTCACTTTCAACCTTAACAACACAACTATTAGAAGGAAGAATTACAACGGTTGGCGTTCCATTCGTTTGATAACAACGCATAGTTAAAGTATCGCCAATAATAGAATAACTCGCTGGCGCAGTGTAAGGACTACCACCGCAACTATTTTCATTTTTAAAAGGGATTTGACCTGTAGCAGTAAAAGTAATAACATTAGAAAAAACAAATTTTGAAAAAAAAAGTAAAAACAAAAATGCTGCCCTCATACTCGGGAATATTCCTAACACGTGCAAAATATGAAAGCAGCGAAGCATTATTTGCCTACTCCACGGTTAATACCCTTAATGGCTAAACGAATACCGGCAACACCAACCGCTACAAGAATAGCAATAGGAGCAACAACAGTAAGAACACCAATAAGATCGGTCTCAGCGGAAGTTACGGCAGAAGTGATAGCACTTACCATAATTATACCTCATACATTGTGTAATGTGCTATTATTAGGTGTTTTAGCACTGTTAGCGGAAACTCTGAAAAAAACACTATCCGCACTATCAGGAACGTCTATTACGCTGCCCACAGACCTATAGTTTAAGTCCGATTTATTTAAACATTCACCGCAGTAAAAACTCATGATAACCTCACAAAATAAACACGATAATGAAACAAGGTAACGCGAGTAATAAATATTACCTTGATTTTGTAATATTTATCCTCGCAAAAGTTGCTAACGCTAACTACGAATTGAGAAAAACGAAAACGCATTACAGCACCCCCGTCTCGTTATAAAAGGACTGCAAAATAGCACGATGACCGCAATAACGACAGTAAAAAACACCCTTGTAAGAAGGGGGATTAGTATTAGCCGTGCCGCACTTTTGACAAAAACGAGTCCGCATATTATTTCACTGCCTCCCAATTGACAACAGGTTGGTTATTAGCGCGGACTTTGCCGTCCTTGTCGGTATAACCACGAGGAACGATACTAACAACAGGGCGAAACTTGTCACCCTCCTTAGCGGTAAAATAAGCACTACCCCAAACATCGAAGGGAATACCCTCCAAACGCATAGCGTAAACCTGTTTAGCACCCTTAGAGGTGTTAATTGTAGAAACCTTCTCGCAAACCGCGACTTGCTGCTGAGCCTTAGGGCTGTTTTGTTCTATTGCCATGATTTTCTCCTATGGTTAAAATGGCGGTTAAAACCGCAAACCATCGAAAGAAATCAACTAAAGGAAAGAATTTTCACCTTAGGAGGGTATGGGGTATAGGGTATAGGCAATGCAAAAAAACATTGTTTTTTAGCAACTCCCTTCCCGCTGGACATTTCGCTGGTGAACATCCGCAGGATGGTTAATTTAGCCGTTTATTTGTGCAGTTCCCTATACCCCACACCCCATACCCTATACCCAAGCGAGTAAATCAGCATTTACTATAGAAAACGCTTAGCGTTAATTCCCAAACACTTTGTAATCCTTGTGCGTGGGGGCTATTTTTTGTTCGGCGTAGACATTTGCATCATTTGATGTTGAGAAAAAACCGGTGCGAACAGTGAAAAGTTTTCTGTCCCTTAACTCCACCACATAAAGCTCAACGCCTTTGCTCTTGAAATTGGCAACCAGCCTGTCCGCATTTTCTTTAGAGCTAAAAGCGCCTAACTGCACATACCACTGTTTTTGGGAGGGCGGGGCGTTGTTTTGCGGGGGAGTGGTGGTTTGAGCAAGTTGCTGAGCGGGTTGCTTAGAAAGGGGAGTGAGTTTGTTTCTGGGGAGCGAAATTAGGTTTGTGTCTGCCGGTTTAATTCTGTTGCAGTTTTCAGCGGTTAACCCGTTTTCCGGGAAAACGGAAACTATATCATTGCAAAGAACAAAAAGCTCTGAGAAAAAATCCGGACTTGCACTTGACTGGGCTGCTCTCCATGAGCGAACCGCTCGCACAGGATTGTTAAGCATAATTTGCAGCTTGGCATCTTCTGCGCTCAACTTGGTGAACAATGAATCGCTCGGCTCGGTTTGGCTTATCAATAAAAGCAATTTAGGCTCTGCAGAACTCACAAGCTCTGCTTTTCTGCTCTCCACCAATGCTTTAACCTCATTGAACAGGCAAACTTTTTGCTCTTTTGCCTCCAACTGAGGGCAAGCACTAGCATACATTTTTGCTGCTTCCCCAAAATTCCCCTGGCTATACAATTTCTGCGCCTGAGAATAAGTATCAGAAGCGAACAAAGTTGTAAAGAATGTTAGCACAACAAGCAACCCCAGTTCTGCCGAACGTTTTGCTGCTGCTTCAACCGCCGCCATAACCGTGCCCTTAAAAGCTTTGCTTTCAAGTTCTTGTATTCCGGCTATTGTTGTTCCTGCCGGGCTGCAAACACTTGCCGTTAGCTCACTCGCTTGCTTTGATTGCTCCAACATTTCCGTTGAACCGCGTACCGTAGACAAGGCCAAACTCATTGCCGTGCTGTGTGGCAAACCCATTTTAACGCCACCCATCGCGAGAGCATCTATAAATTGAAAAGCAAAAGCAGGTCCGCTGCCGGAAAGCCCCGTCACGGCATCCATTTGGTTTTCCAAAACCCTGAAAGTGCTTGCGCATTCGGAGAACAAAAATTCAACCGTTTGCAAAACGTTTTCTTCAACATCGTCTGTTGCTATGGCCACAGTTCCTTTCTTTGTCACAATGGCAATATTGGGCATGGTGCGCACAATATTTTCACAGTTTGGAAAAGCTTTTCGCAAAGCGGCAATAGAAACACCGGCCATAATGGAGATTATAATGGTATTTTTTTGCCATTTGGGAAATTGAAGCGTTTTGAAAACCTGCGGTTTAACGCACAAAAATATTATGTCTACTTCTGAAAGACTATCAATATTTGTTACTCTTTGCGCATGGATTTTATTTGCCTGCTCATCATTTGGTTCGTAAAAAAACAAATCGCAACTGGGCAGGGCTTGCAAAATTGCACTGCCCATATTGCCGGCGCCTATGAAAAGTATTTTTTTCTCACCGATTTGCATTTCTCTATCCCTTCATGGCAGCCAAGAAGTTCTCATTGGTTTTATGGTTTTTCATTTGCTCTTGAATTTGTTCCATAATCTCAACAGGAGTATGATCTTGCAAGAATCTGCGCAAAATCCAAACCTGACGAAGCTCCGTTTCGGAAATCAAAAGCTCTTCTTTGCGCGTACCGGACTTGAATATATCTATTGCGGGCCAAATACGCTTTTCTGCAATGCGGCGGTCTAGCACCAATTCCATGTTGCCCGTGCCTTTGAATTCTTCGAAAATAACTTCGTCCATGCGGCTTCCGGTTTCTATCAAAGCTGTGCCTATAATGGTTAGCGAACCGCCAAACTCAATTTTGCGTGCTGCTCCAAAAAAACGCTTTGGTCTTTGCATGGCCATTGCATCCACACCGCCGGAGAGTATTTTTCCGGAATGCGGAATAACAACGTTGTTTGCTCTTGCAAAGCGAGTGATGGAGTCCAAAAGTATAACCACATCTTCACCTTGCTCAACAAGCCTTTTTGCTTTTTCCAAAACCATGTCTGCAACTTGGGTGTGGCGTTCCGGCGGCTCATCAAATGTTGAAGCCAAAACTTCGCCTTTTACATTTCTGCGCATATCCGTAACTTCCTCGGGGCGCTCATCTATCAGCAGCACCAAAAGTTTTATTTCCGGATGATTTTTGCTTATGGCATTGGCTATGTGCTGCAAAAGAACCGTTTTACCGGTGCGAGGAGGCGCCAAAATAACTCCGCGCTGCCCCTTGCCTATGGGTGTAAACAAGTTCATTATTCTGGTTGAAAGCTCGCTTGACTGGTATTCCAGTTTTATGCGCTCAAACGGATGCAAAGGTGTTAAATGTTCAAAAGCAACTCGTTTTTTAGCATGTTCCGGGTCTCTGAAATTAATGGTTTCTATGCTTGTGAGCGCAAAATATTTTTCTTTTTCTTTGGGAGCGCGAACCTGCCCTGTTATGGTATCTCCGGTTTTGAGTTCGTAGAACCTTACCAAGTTCGGGCTAACATAAATATCATCTTGTCCCGGCAAATAGTTGTGGTCGGGGTTGCGTAAAAAACCATAACCATCGTTTATAATCTCCAAAACGCCTTCTGCATATATGGGCATTCCTTCGACATTTGCGGCTTTTGCCTCTAAAATGCGATAAATTATGGCTTGTTTGCGCATAATTTTGATATCCGGCAGGTTAAGCTCTATTGCTAGAGCCTGCAGCTCAGGCATGTTTTTGGTGCGCAGGGCAGCCCATTCTTCCCGTGCCTTGTCTATGGATTCCTTGTCTATTTTCGGAATATCTTCTATGGATATTTCTTCTGCGTAGGGGCGGAATCCTCTGTTATTTCTGCGGTTTTGGTTATTATTATTGCCAAACCTGTTATTATTGTTTTGAAACTGCTGTCTTTTAGCATTGCCATTGCCGGTACCCGAAGCTCTCGGCTGTCGGTTTTGTGCTGCTGCCTGTTCTCCATCTGCAGATTGCGGTGGCGGCAGGGAAGTTGTTTCCGGAACATCCGGCACCAAAACGCCGGTGGGTAGCATGTTTTCCAGCTCAGCCTCAGCATCCGTCTCGGGAGGAGGCGGTTTTTTGGGGTTGCTTTTCTTTATTCCAAGGTTTTCCAACATTTCCTTGGTCTCCGGTAGAAGCTCGCCGCTCTGCGGGGCTTCATCTGACAATAATTGTTTAGAACGAGGTGCCAAAAGTAAAACTCCTGTTTTGTGATGAAAATGAGATTTTTTAGGGGAGTACCCTTAGTGTTAGAATATAGAAAAAAAATAAAGCCTTGTCAAGGGGGTTTAAATAGGGGGAAGTCCCCCTCGCTGCAAACTGCGTTTTCCTGCATTTTCCTTAAAAGCCCATCTACGTTGCAGGGCAACCACGGAGTGTCTCATGTCCCAGAACGTTTAATTCTGCGTTTCCCCAGCTAGACTCTTGCGCTTTCAATGCTGAATAGCAGAATTCCTTCGCAGCCTAAGTCTCGCAGTTTGTCCATAACGGAGTTCACTTCTTCGCTTTTTACCATTGCTTTGACTGAGCACCAGTTTTGGTTTTTAAGCGTTGTCACGGTGGGGGATTCCAAGCCCGGTGTTATGGCGCATGCTTTTTCCAGCAGGTTTGAGGGAACATTGTATTCCACCATTTTATAGCTCATAGCAACCAATTTGCCTTCTATGCGGCGGCTAAGGGTGCAAACTTCCGGGCTATTTTTGCGGTCTGGGTGAGCAAATAATGCCGCATTGCTTTTGAAAAGCGGTTCGCCCAAAATGCGCAATCCGGCTTGTTTTAGCGTTGTTCCTGTTTCTACCACATCCACAACGGCATCTGCCACGCCAAGCCCCACAGAAATTTCAACAGCACCTTCCAAAAACACAAGTTCCATATCCGGTTTTTTAAAATAACTGCGCACAATGCTTGGGAAGCTTGTTGCTATGCGTAGTTTTTTTAGTTCGTCTAAACTTTTATAATCGCTTTGCTCGGGAATGGCGGCGCAGTGTTTGCTTGCGCCAAAAGGCAGGTCTAGTATTTTCACAGCAGGGCTTAGAGCTTCTGCGCAAAAGTCTATGCCTGTTATGCCTGCATCTATTATGCCTTTGCCAACATACATGGGAATGTCGCTTGGTCGCAAAAAATAAAATTCAATGCCGTTAGCAGTGTCAATGGAGCTTAAAGTTTTTGAGGGTTTATTGGCTTTATATCCGCAAGCTCTCAGCAAATCCATAGCCGGCTCGGCCAGCATACCCTTATTAGGAACAGCAACTTTTATCATTTGGGAGTAATATAGAAAACTAAGCCCTAAGATCCAGGCTGTTTTTTTCTTTTTTTTCTGCAACTTTCAGAATATGAACTTTTGGCGTTTTGCCATAAATGAGTTCGCCAAGAGACAGACCGATATCTGCCAGCTCCTTTGCCAAAGTTTCCCTTTCCTCTTTCACCGCGTCGCTGGCTGTTCCAGCATCGTCTTGAAAACGGATATTCAAAATATTTTTGCTTAAAACTAAATCCACATGTACTTTGCCAAGTTTTTTTGTATTAGTTTCTATTGAAAAAGAAAGCGCGGAATCTTGTCGTTTTTTGGAACTGCCTTTGCGCTCGTCTTTTATTTTCAACCGCCCTTTTTGCAACTCTCCTTCGTGCATAAAATAAAATACATTTTCTTTGTCGATTTGCGGACGGGTATCCTGGTCAATGCGTGTCCATTGAATTTGCTCTTTCAAATTTTGCAGCACATTGCGAATTTCTTCGTGCGTTTTTGCTTGTTCGCTAAAATTTACATTTTGCTGTACTTGTTGCTCGGTATATTTAAACAAAATTTTCTCAATTGCTTTTTGCAAAGCCTCCGGTTGCCACACTTTGCCCGTTGGCAGTTCCTGCAATAATTCTCTCCTAACCGGCTCCGGCAAATTTTTAAATAAATCTCCCTCATAATTTCCAAGCGGCTGGTACTTTAAAAGTTGAGCGCTGAGAGTTGAGCATTGAGAGTTCCCCTCTTGAAAAACAGGTTGAGCGGTAAGAGAGGGGTGCCCGGAGGGCGGGGTGTGGTCTAGAGAAATGACTCTCCACAGTAAGTTTGCTTGTTCTTTTGTAACATTTGTTCCATGTTCGGTTTGCAGAGAAAGTTCGTGCATGGTGCTTGCAAAGGTTCTCACTATTTCCGGATTTTCCGGCAAATTTCCGAAAGATAAAATGGTATCTCTAATGCTTAATATCTGCGGAGTTAAAGGCAAATTTGTGCTTAACCAAAAATTTCTTTCTTCTTTTGGAATTTGCACACTAGCAGGCCAAGGTTGTAAAAAGTGGCTAGTGGCTAGTGGCTGGTGGCTAGTGGCTAGTGGTTGGGAAATTTTACTGGATGTTGTGGATTGAGGATTACTCGCCTTTGGCGATTCACCAGCGAAGTGTTCAGCGGGAAGGGTGTTAGGGATTGGGGAATTAATAGTTGGGGGTTGGTGGAGTGAGAGGGCTATTTCGATTTTTTGAGGGAGAGTTATTGTTGTTTTTGGCGGTAGTGGAATTTCAAATGAAGGTCTATTTTCTGTTTTTTCCGGTTGCGCATTTTTTATTAACGGTGTAATCACAAGGCTTTCGGCTTTTGGAGTGACAATGGCAAAAACAGGTTTTTCACTGAATACGGTAGATAGTTTTTTTGCCAAATCTTTTGGAACTTCAATGGCTGTTTTTTGCAACATAACAGCTTCCAATTCTTTTAGCGGAGCGTTTTGCAATTCTCGTGGAATGCCTAATTCTTTTAGTTCTTGCAAAGCGTGGAAAACCACTTGAAAGGTTTGCGGCGATGCTACTGGAGCATTGGGGGCATTGGGAACGTTGCGAACATCCGTGCTTTCTTGCGTAACAATTTGCGAAGCAATGGAAACAACGCTTATAAAATCGTTTTTTGAAAGAGCTAAGAGCAATTTATTTTCCTGTGGAATTTCCGGAGCAGGATTCAAAATTTTTACTGCTTCTGCAATTGCAAGTTTTAAGGCAGGTAACTGTTGCTTGTCTATAGGAGCGTTTAAATTTTGCTGGATAACTTCTAACAGTTTTAATAATTTTTTCACAGGAATATTTTCTTGATTTGCAGAAATATTATCTCTTACTTTCGATAAATCCTGAGCAAGTTCCGGAAATTTATTTTTTAATTCTACAATCAAACGAGAAATATCATCTATAAGTTTAAGCTTCTCAATATTCAACCTGGTAGCGGCTTTATCGTCAAACGTTTCTTTTAATTGAGAGTCTTTTTTAGTTGAGAGTTGAGAGTTAAGAGCTGAGAACTCCCTTTCCGCTTTGTATTTCGCTGGTGAACAGCTGGAGGCTGGTAGTTGAGAGTTATTCTCCATTCTCAATTCTCCACTTTCAACTAGACCTGAGTTTCTCACTCGCCTCTTTCTCTAGCTAAACGAATTACAGTTTCAACTTGGTCACGCGGGAGGCCCAGCCATTTTGCAATTTCACCTGGAGTGCGTCCTTGCCTTGCATAATCCATGATTTGCTTTTTTTCTCTAGCCCTTCGGTCGTAAGTTGTTTCGTCAGCGGGCGGTGGAGTGACTTTTGTGCTGTTTGGGCTTTGAACTCTAATTGCTCCGGCACTGATTGTTCCTTCGCTATCCACGGCTCGTGTTTTTCCGGTGCCATATCTGCGCAGAGATTCAAGAGCTTCTGCCATTCTTTTTACTGCTTCGGTCACTCTTTGTTTTGCTGTTTTTCTCAAAGTGGGTTTGGGTTGTTCCTTGAACTCCGGCTCAGGTTCGGGCTCCGGTTCCGGCTGCATTTCTGCCGGTTTAACTTGTGGAAGCGGCGATGGGCGAAAGCGAGTTTGGAATATGGTTGAGTCTAAGCCTCCCAAAGGCGGTGGGGGAGCAGGCTCTGTTTGCAAATTCCTCAATCTTTCGGTGACCTTTTCGACCTCTTTGGAACGTCGGGTTATTTTTATTATCAAGAATATGATTATGGTGAGCAGTATGGCTGCGGTAATTGAAATTCCTTTTATCAAGGAGTCTATCAAGTCGCCTTCTTCTTCTTTTACGGTTTTGGGAGCTTCCGTTTTGCTAAGAGCGTTTCTGGTTATCGAAATGCGTTCCCACAGATTTTTTTGAGTTTCCATAAGATTTTTCCGCAATCTTTCGTCGGTTTCTCTGCGCAACACAAAATTTATGGTTTCCAAAGAATCATGCAGTTCTTGTAATTTTTCCGGGCTTGGCGTTCCGTGGATTGTTGTTTTGCTTGAAGTTTTTGGAAGCAGTTCGCTGGGGTTTAAACCTCCAAAATGCACAAGGGCATAGAAGCCTCCAGCCAAGGCTATTAAAGCTAATAATATGGTAACGAGCTTTTTCATAAAGGTTAATCCCACATAATGTTTGGTGCAGGGTCTTTTAATTCTTTGTTATTTTTGGCTTCTTCAAATTTTTTCCTCAAATATTCGGAGCGGTTCTTTTCTTTTTCTCTTGCTTCAGCCATTTTTTTCTCAAGCTCCGCAGGTTTATTTTTCTCTTGTTCAAGAAATTCTTCCAAGCTTGCTTTCTTTTTTCGCTCTCTATGAGCCACAATTTCCTTAGCAAGGGTATCTACCACTAATACATTATCGCAGCACGGACAAACCATTTCAACATTGGACATGGAGGTAATATAGTAAACGTATTAACTCAATGCCGGTTAGCAATAACTTTTATTCGCTTACGCTCTCTCCACAGGAATAAGCCCTTGTCCCTTAATTAGCTCTTGCAGTTGGTCGGCGGTTATTTTACCGGGGCTGTTTGCACCCGCAGCATGTGAAATTCGCTCTTCCATAACTGTGCCGTCAAAATCGGAGGCTCCGCAGTGCAGTGCTTTTAACGCGGTTTCCACACCAAGTTGCACCCAGTAGGCTTTTATATGCGGAATATTATCCAAAACAAGCCTTGATATAGCTATTGTTCTTAAAATATCCTCTTCGCTGGTTCTGTTTTGAACGCGCCTGCCCAAAACGTTATTTTTCGGCAAAAATACCAAAGGCAAAAACGCTAAAAAACCACCCGTTTCGTTTTGCAAATTTCGCAGCATTTCCAAATGTTTAATTCTGTGTTCCATGCTTTCTATATGCCCAAACAACATTGTAGCATTTGTGGGAATGCCAAGTTTATGCGCCGTTCTATGAACATGCAACCACTCTTCGCCGCTCTCCTTTTCTCCGCAAATTTGCTCTCTGATTTCTGGAACCAAAATTTCCGCACCACCGCCTGGCATCATGCTTAACCCCGCCTCTTTCAATTCGCTCAAAATACTTTCAACTAAGCGATTTTGCTGCTTTGCAAAGTGGCAAATTTCCACAGCGGTAAAGCATTTCAAATTCACAGCAGGAAACTCTTTTCTCAACATTTTTAACATATCCGTATAATATGAAAACGGATTATCAGGATGCAATCCCCCCACTATATGCAGTTCACACGCCCCGGAATCAACGGCTTCTTTTGCCTTTGTCAAAATTTCGTTCAAGCTCATATTATAAGCAGCCGGCGAATCTTTTTTTATTTTAGAAAATGCACAAAAACTGCAACGCAAGCAACAAACATTAGTATAATTTATTTGCCGATTACGAACCCAGCAAACCTTCTTGCCATGAAGTTTCTCTTTAAGAGCGTTGGCACGTGTTGTGAGTTCCTGAAAAGGAAGGTTAAGTAGCTCTTTAGGCGAGTTCATCCAGTAACCTGTTTACCAAATTCGGATTCGCTTTGCCGCCGCTGTTTTTCATTATTTGGCCAACAAAGAAACCTCGTAGCTGCGCTTTGCCGCCCTTAAACTCTTGCCACTGAGCAGAATTTGCTTCTATAACTTTGCGCACAATCGCTTCTATTTCAGCAGTATCCGTTATTTGCACCAAACCTTTTTCTTTAATTATTGAGTCCGGATCTTTACCGGTAGCCAGCATCTCTGCAAAAACGGTTTTTCCGATTTTTCCGGAAATAGTATTGTCTTCAATCAAGTTCACCATTTGCGCTAAATCTTCCGGCTTGAATTTCAACGCAGAAATACCGTTCTCCATTTCTTTCAGCTCACGCATAAGTTCGGAAGTCACCCAGTTTGCAAGGAGCTTGGGATTTTTACAATTCTTAGAAGCAAGGTCAAACCAATCGCTAACTTCCTTATCTGCAGTTAGCACCTGAGCATCATAGGAACTCAAACCAAAATCGCTTTCAAAGCGAGCACGACGAGCATCGGGAAGTTCCGGCAAACTCTCTCTTATGCTATTTATCAAATTCTCGTCTATAAAAATTCTTAGCATATCGGGGTCGGGAAAATATTTGTAATCGTGGCTATCTTCTTTGCTGCGAATCACTATGGTTTTGTTATGGTTAGCATCATAGCGTTTTGTGCATTGCTCAACCTCTTTGCCGCTATCCAAAGTCACCGCTTGCAAGGCCATTTCCGCTTCCAAAGCCTTTTGCAAATTTGAAAAACTGTTCAAATTTTTAATTTCCGCTCTTGTGCCAAACGGAGCATCTTCGCTTTTGCGAATAGACACATTACCATCGCAACGCATGTTGCCGTTCTCCATATTCGCATTTGAAACGCCTGTGTATTCCAAAATCTGTTTTATTTTTTGCAGAACCAAAACCGCATCTTCAGAGCTTCTGATATCCGGTTCGGTCACTATTTCGCACAGCGGGGTTCCGCAGCGATTTGCATCAAAGTGGGAGCTTTCCGGTGAAAAATCATGAACCAGTTTTCCGGCATCTTCTTCCATGTGTATGCGCGTTATGCCAATGCGTTTTTTTTCGCCGTTTCCGCTGATTATTTCAATGTAGCCGTTTTTGCAAATTGGGTGGTCGTGAGCAGGGATTGTTCCGGTTTGAGTTATTTGGTAACCTTTTGGCGAATCCGGGTAAAAATAATTTTTGCGAGTCCAAAGCGCGCGTGTATCTATTTCGCAGTTCAAAGCAAGGCCAAGTTTAACGGCTAAATTCACCGCCTCTTTATTCGGAGCGGGCAGCGTGCCCGGAAGCCCAAGGCAAATTGGGCAAACATGCTTGTTTGGTTTTGTGTTAACCTCTATCTCACAGCCACAAAAAAGCTTTGTTTTAGTTGCAAGCTGGCAATGTATTTCCAAACCAATAACAGGAGAATAATTCATAGCGATAATGTAGAAATTTTCCCGCTACCCTCTTGTGTCTTGCATACCATTGCGGAAGGAGTTACCACAAAAACATTGCTCGTGCAACAAAGGCGTTTCCGCGATCTCTAGGGAATACCCTAGAGTTTTCCACGCTAATTGCATAATGCCTGCTCATATAAGCTATTGCCGGAGCGAATGTGTACTGCACCTTAGCGCCATCTAAGAAATGCCTTTCTTCACAACCATCATATTTTCCGGTTGAATGATGGTCAAACCTAGGCGTTGGAAAATTAAGATCGGATGCACACTCGCCTTTCCAAAGCCACCCTTGCTTTAACTGCACTTGAAAATGCTTTGCATGCTTTGCATAAACAAGCCAATCTATAGACTGGCTATGCGGCCCTGCCTGACTACCTATGGGATAATTCAAATGCGCAAATTGAGCGGTATAAGGGTCAAAATGCGTGTATATATAAGGCTCAATTCTCGAATATTCCGCTATGCTGCCGGCTTTCCATGCTCCGAAATTTTTTGCGTATTCAACGCCTGCCATCCATGCCCATTTTGCCTCTATATTATCGTTTCTAATTAAACTTTGAGGGCTTTCCATATCACCTAAGAAAAATTCCGAGTAAAGACGAAGCCCAATAGGAAATCTATAACTGAAATCAAAAGCAATAGAACCGCTATTATGATCTTCGCTATAGTTCCCTTTTTCCATAAAGAGAGGCACAATGGGAAGAAAAAGCCAATAATGATTTAAATCGTAGACAATTTGAAGCTCGCTTATGCCAAGCATCAGGTTACCAAAATCAAGCTCATAGCGGTGCCCGTATAAATTGCGGCTGACTTTTTTTCCCATGCTGCAATGGCGGCTATCCTCAGCGCATCCTTCGCCGGGGTCTAAGTCGCCATAAAGGCTCTTTACAGAAAGCGGTCCTATTTTTGTTGAGAGTGACATTTGGTTATATGGCACGGAAGCCTGATTTAATGATAAATTGTTATAATAACCTGGCCCCCAATGCTGAGCGTCACGCCCAAAATCAAGCACCGCCCAGCCCATGCGCATAGCAATATGCCCGCGGTACCTGGCATAACTTGAATACGGAACTTCATCCAGCAAACCGCTAACATCATCGGGTTTATTGTTTCCTTGAATTTCGATAAACTCTCTGTCCCAAGACCTCCATTTTCCTTGATCTTTTTCAGCATGGCTTTCGGTGAAAATCCTTGCATCAAGCCAGAATTCCACGGAGTCAATGTAACCGCTCATGAACATGCCGCCTTCATAACCCGTTATTGTATCGCCAAAGGCTTTGCCACCGCGAATATCCCATGCAAACACAGGGCTTATGTTGAGTTTTCCTCTTCCATTCTCAGCGTGCCAAAAAATAAGCGAAGAAGTATCTTTTTTTTCTCTGAATGAGGAATCTACTTGCGGGTAAAAAAATGTTTGCGGCACAGAGCCTGTTGTCATATCATGGTAGCGATAAAGCAAGGGTGAATAATCCAAATAACGCAGGGTATAAGGCCTGTTTACATTATGTGTTGGATAGCTTTGTGCAAAGGCTCCAGCGAAACAAATCGCTATTAGCAGAACAAATTTTCGGTAACTCATCTAGGGTAATATAGAAAATCACAGTCTATTAGCCGTGTTTTGCCAAAATAACATGCCAGCAAAATGACTGCAGCTTTTGAAATTTTTGTTTTAACGGGCACTAAATCGTTTTTGTTTGCCATTTCAATGTATTGAATTTTGCCGCCAGCCTCTTCTATTTTCTCAGAAATTATTTTTTTAAGCTTTGCAACGGAATTAACCCCTTGCTTGTACATTTTTTTTGCTTCTTGCATCCCGGCGTAAATTGAACTTGCAGCAACTCGCTCCTCACAGCTCATATATTCATTGCGGCTCGACATTGCAAGCCCGCTCTTTTCCCTTATGGTTTTTGCACCTATAACCTTTACAGGAAAATTCAAATCATAGGCCATTTTGCGAATAACATGGAGTTGCTGAAAATCTTTTTCGCCAAAATACGCATTGCTTGGCAAAGCTATATTGAAAAGTTTTGCCACCACGCTTAGAACGCCTGTAAAATGGCCGGGACGGTAAGCACCGCAATACATGTTTTCAATTGCACTGCGCACATAAGTTTGCAAAGGAGCAGGATACATATCTTTGGAAGATGGCGCAAAAATAATATCTGCTCCTGACTCAGCGCAGAGCTTTGCATCCGTTTGCAATCTGCGAGGATACTTTGCAAAATCTTCGTTTGCCCCAAACTGCACAGGGTTTACAAAAACGCTGACTATGGTCACATCGTTGCTCTTTGCAGATTTTTTAACCAAAGAGATATGACCCTTATGCAAAGCACCCATGGTTGGAACCAAACCGATGCTTTTTCCTTGAGCGAGTATTTTTTTTGAAAGCCTTTGCAGTGCAAGTGGGCTGCGGATTATTTTGAAATTTTTTTCATTTTTTCGCATGTGTTTTCCAAAGGGCAAAACGAGAATAATGCAGCAGTAAAAAATGGCATCCAAAGAACATAGCATATATATATAATCACCGAATGCAACAAACTTTTGGAAGCAAGCATTGGCTGCCCTGTAAAGTGAAAAACCGTATCCATAATAATTAAAAGAGCGATGGTAAGCAGGCTAACCGGAATGGTTCGACGAACTCCATGAACTATTGCTCCGCTTAGGGTTTTCTTATTCTTTGCATCACTCCGAACTTGGTAGCTAATCACAAAAATCAAATGAAATGTATCTGCAAAAAACACGGAAACAAGCCCGAACCATGCCAAATTTGAAATGCCCAAAAATAACAACCATGCCGAAAGAGAATAAGCCAAAAGAATAAGGGGCAGAATGGTTTTTACAAGCAAGCTGCGTATAAAGAAAAAACCTGTTATGGATATTATAAAAGTGCAAGCCAAAAGAATTTGCATTACATCTTTGTATTCTCCAAAGGCTAAAAGCAACAAAGGGTTAAAAAGCAAAAAGAAAAACCAAAGCAAACCGCACTTGAAACCAAAAAACATTCCTCTGAAAACAAATAACAGCAGAGCGGCAATAATAATCCAAAGATTTGCGGTTATTGCACTAAAATCTTGCTGTGTAAAAGCGATAACGGTGCTTTCCACCTGTTCCGAAAGGGGCACTGCAGAAACCAAAACTCCATCTATACTAAACAGAGCCACCACACTAAGCACAGCCATCAAGAGCACTTCCGGCAAACGAAAGCGAATCGAATACTCAGAAACTCTCTGTACCAAAGATACTTTTTCTCTTAAATCCATTAGGGGATTAATATAGTAAACGCTGATTTACTCGCTTGGGTATAGGGTATAAGTCTTGGGTATGGGGTATGGGGTATAGGGAACTGCACAAATAAACGGCTAAATCTGCTTAAAAACAATGTTTTTTTGCATTGCCTATACCCTATACCCCATACCCAAACATTGAGTTAATCATTAATTACTATAGAAAAATGATTAATGATTGTGAATCAATCTTGTCGCAGTCCCCATGATAGTGATGATTTGCAGGCCAATAGCAATAAAAACTTACGTTTAGTCTATTAGAGTTACGGACATCTTTGTTAAAACTTCAACATCACCATCCGGCCACATCAATGTCAAGGTGTTACCCGCTACAACATAAGTAGCTGTTTCACTGAATACAGTTATTTGATTTGCGGTTGCAGTGTATGGGAACGCTCCTTCAATATTCCAAATACCGCTCGGCCAATCCTCGATAATCGTTATTTGACCGTCTTGGAAAATATAACCGTAGCGATATCCAACATGAAAATCATCATTTACCCATGCCTGACCGGCAGGAAGAACCAACCCGCTACCGGTGCCGCCGCTTGTGCCGCTTGAAGATGAAGTGGGCTTTTCGCCACCGGAACTTGAGGAGCCCGAAACATAATCTTCAACTGGGTCCCAATAATTTTGGTTCCAATCTACAATGGCTCCGCCGTTGTTAAAAGAAATTTTTTCAAAGTACCGGATCTTACCTTCCATAGTCGATACGCTTACTGCAAAGACTCCTTTTGAATTAAATTTCGCACCGTCCTTATTCATCAGAGGTACGGGTGAATCTTTTGGTCCCCCACCAGCAATTATGTCAGCCATGATTTCCGCAGTTTTTAGTTGATCCCTAACTTCTCCCTGATAATCAAAGACTACAGCTATGGCTTCTTCGGATAAATTCTTAATGGTAAGCGCACCGCTTTCCACTTTATCATTGCCTCCATCCGAAGATGAAGATTGAGTGGTATCGCCGCTACTACTGCTGATGTCTCCATCACTAGGTTCATCTCCGCCTGAAGAACACGAAAAAATAAATGCCATAGCAAGCAAAATACTTGCTGCCAAAATAGTGAACTTTTTGTTCATAACTCTCTCCTTATCAAGGTTTAGTGTTTGCTTAAAAAATAGAAAATGCTGATTTACCCGCTTGGGTCGGAAGGTATGGGGGAATTACCAGCGCTTCGCACGGTTCACCAGCGAAATGTAAAACATTATGGGTGTTAACTCAATGTTTGGGTATAGGGTATAGGCAATGCAAAAAACATTGTTTTTAAATAGATTTAGTCGTTTATTTGTGCAGTTCCCTATACCCCACACCCCATACCCCATACCCCATACCCAAGCGGGTAAATCAGCATTTTCTATATTGATATTTGACCCCTTCACAAAAGGAGCTTGTATGAAAAAAGGCTTTTTCAAGAATTTTAGCATGGCTATTACGGCAATTGCCGTATTAGGAATCACGCAAACAGCATTAGCGCAGGAAGTTTTTGTGCTGGGTACGGAGCAGAACGGGGGCATTGATCGCAATTACCCGTGGTCAAACAATTACACTTCGGAGAGGTTCGTCATCAGATACTCCGAAGACCGCGCTCACGACGCGTATGTTACCGAGGCGAACGCGAGAACCGCGCTCAATACGCTTGAGAGGGCGTACGACTCGCTCGTTAACAATTTTGGCTTTTATCCCCCCTATCATGAGCGAGCTACCACAAAATACAAGTCCGAAATTATTGTAACGCGCGGCCGGAATAACACATCGGGTACAACCGCGTGGGCAGACGGCGGTGGCACCGCGTATGGCGGGCTTATAGGCTCGTTCAGTTCGGGCGGCGCGAACAGCACCGAGCGGCCTATCCAGTGGATTCCGTCGAGGCTTGACAGTACTACTCTCACTCACGAATTCGTGCACGGCTTCAGCAGATGTCCGGCGGAATGCGGGCAGATGTTCAGAATAACGATCATTTTGTCGGCTGGTTCCACGAATCCCACGCCCAGTTCATGACTTCCAAGGTATTTGGCGGCAGCACGGGGATAAGCGCCACCAACGTAACCATGCGCCAAGCGCACATCTATACCGGATACACGCGCACACGTTATGAAAACTGGACGTTTTTGGAATATTTTCATCATGTAAAAGGGATGGATTTTATAAACAATATATGGACTAAATCACCCGGCCGCAACGATAACGCCCGGAATACCACAGACCCTTTTTGGGAAGCCGCGCGTACCAATGACATGACGTGGGATGAGTTTGGAGACCTGTTTGGCGATTTCGCCATGAAGAGCGTTATTTATGATTACGGCGCCCGCAAATCGCAGTTCCGCAGCGCTTACAACACTACTTCAATAAGCGAGCAGAATAAATATCAAAGGTACACTTTTTTGGAAGCGCTTGATGCCGACGATTTTACCGCCTCAAATAATCGTTACGTATCACCCCACGCTTTCGCCCCGCAGCGGCTTGCTTTCAACATTATCCGCCTATATCCGGACACTGCCACCGGCACCGTAACCGTGCGTTTCCGCGGCGATGTACAAACAACCAACAACCGACCAAGCTACAGTCGGCCAACAGGTTATTTTCTTGAACCGCAAACGAATCAAGTTCACGACAACCCAGGCTCCGACTGGCGCTACGGTCTCGTTGCGGTTAGGGGTCAGGCCGCATCTACCAACGCAAGTGTAACGGCCCGTTATAGCCCGCTTACGCGCGCTGTCAATAACGGTCAGCTAACCCAGCCCGATATTTCCATGACCTTGCAAGACGGTGAAACAGAGTTGTATTTAGTCGTGGCCGCTACGCCAACCGCCAATCATAAAATAAAGTGGGATCAATACCATTATACCATATATCGTTTCCCTTACATGGTCGAGATTAACGGCGCGAAGCCGGAGGGTTTTCAGGCTAATACCGCTACTGGGCGCACTCATAGTAACGGCGGCGGTTTTATCGCGAATAGCGTAACAAACGTCCCCGCAAGCGTTTATGTTGGGCCCAACGCGAGAATTTTGGGCGGGACCGTATCGGGCAACGCCCGCATAGAGGGACGCGCGGTTGTTAGAGGCGGCATCGTCCGCGGCAATGCCGTAATTCGGGATTACGCAAGTGTCAGGGGCGGCACAGTTGAGGGGGACGCGATTGTTTCCAACGGAGCGGTTATCTGGAATGGAACAATTAACCAAAACGCGAGAGTTCATGGTTCATCATTTGTTGCCGGTGGTACGGTAACAGGAACCGCTCAGATTGGCGGCGTAACCATATACGGCGGCGGCACCCTCTCCGGCACGGCGCAGGCCCTCGGCGACGGTTCAGGCAACCTCACCGCTTCCAGCGGCATCTATTACAATGGCGGCGGCGGCAGTTCGGGCGACCCCCACGGCGCTGCCCGCACCACAGTCCCGCTTGAATTTACCAAACCTCTGTCGAGAACATGGTATGGAGACCCCAAGTCAATCACCGTCACCTTCAACACAGGCGGCGGCACGCCAACACCAAATCTGCAAGAAATATACGAAGGCGACCTGGCAGAAGAACCCGAGACCCCAACTAAAGAAGGTTACAATTTCGCAGGCTGGTTCGATGGTGAAACTGAATTCGACTTCGACACCGAAATCACCGAAGACATCACGCTAACCGCAAAATGGAATGAAACCACGCCAATCATCGCAAAACCCCATACCCTATACCCTATACCCCATACCCCAGTTTATTACAACCTCCGCGGCGAACCCTTGGGCACGCAAAAACCAACCATTCCGGGTGTATATATTGAAAAACGTCCGGGCGTTGCAAAGCGGATTGTAGTACGCTGAGCAGCGTTGCCATGGGACATGGGACAAGCGGAGCCCAGAGCTACATTGGCTGGGACAAGCGATATGCAAAGCGACGTTGGCTGGGATATGATATACTTATTCCCAAAACAACGTTGCTATACAGCGTTGTAGATGGGCTTTTAAGGAAAATGCAGGAAAACGCCGCAGGCGGTTGCAGCGAGGGGGAAAAATTCCCTTTTTTGAAAAAATAGCTTAAATTTTTCTAAATTCCTGCAATGTTCAGTGCTTTTCCGCATATTGCTTCTATAGATATAGGTAGCCACAGTGCCATTCTTTTAATTGCAAAAAAAGAGGATGGCAACCTAAGGGCCCTGGTGCAAAAAATGGAAGTTTGCAAGCCTGATGAAGATAACCCGGAAGCCCTTTGCGAAGTTTTAACAAAGTTTAGGGTGATGGCTCATTCGCTGGGTGCAGAAATAAAGGCTGTTGTTATGACAGAGGCAATGCGAAACGCCAAGAATCAAGAAAAGATTTTGCAGGCTGTGGAGCGGGTTGTTTGGATTAAACCTCGCATAATAAGCAGCGAAGAAGAAGCCGAGCTTTCTTATAAGGCTGTTTCAAAAATTTATGGCCCGGATATTTTAACCATTGATGTGGGCGGAAGGTCAACGGAATTTTCAATTGAGAAAAAGTTTTTGAGCGTACCCGTTGGTGCTCTTGCTCTTTCCGAGCAAATGGGTGCTATACCTGGCCCTGAGTATAAAAAATGGGCAAAGGATTTTTTTAAGACTATTAACATAAAAGCCTTTGCAAAAAAAGATACCTATTTCGTAGGCGGAACGGCAGTTGCCCTTGGGATGCTGGCAAAGGAAATAAAACATTTTGCTCCGGAGGCTTTGGAGGGGCAAACACTTTTTGTTGCCGATATTGAACGGGTCATAATACATTTGAGCAATTTATCCAAAGAGCTTAGAAATGCTATGCCCGGTTTGGAGCAGGGCAAGGGAGACATGATTATATGCGGACTTTATTGGATTCGCTCTCTTTGTGAAAAATTAAAAATAGATTCCATAAAAATTTCAACGCAGGGTTTAAGATTCGGATTGCTGTATGACTGATCCGGTTAGCGAGTGGATTTTAAAAGCTTCGCAACTAAAAGACCCGATTGTGGAAATTGCAGACAAGGCAGAGACCTTGCACATAAAAATAAATTGGTTGCTTTTGGGCTGCGCTTTGCAGCAGAGTATAAGTTTGTCTGACTTGCGTTTTTTTTTGCTCGAATTGCAAAAAGAAATTAAAGATGTTGCTGAACTTCCCGCTCCCGCTGAAAATTTGATTTTGAATACGATCTCAAAATGCGGTTTAAAAAAATGGAGCCTCGCTCCTCAAGTAGCAGGTATAATTTGGAGCGTGGGCAGGTTTGCGCGGATTAGAGAAAATCGCCTTGATTTATGGGCAACTCGTCATTCGCCATCCGATTTGTGGCGGGAGTGCAGTGAAATTTATTATATGGGAAAAAACAGTGCTCTTCGTCCGAAGATTTTACTTTTTTTGCATCGTTTGATTTCGCTTTCTCCGGTTGGTGCCGGAGTATTGCCGCCGCTTCCAAATTCCGCCGGAGCTAGGCGTTGGTTAATCAAAACAAAAGTTTATGACCCGGATGAAAATCCAAAAGAAAAATTAAAAACAGTAAATTCTCTTTACAAGGAACTATCACCAAAAAATCCTGTTCTTGCTTGCCACGCTTTGCAATTCTTTGCCGAGCCGCTTGATGAAGATACTTTTTTTTGCCAACAAATTTCCCCGTGCAACTCGTGTTTGGTGTCGGAGTATTGTGTTAGCGCCATCTGATATGGTATTCCAGGCCAGCCGCAACGTAAGCATCCGTTGTGGAGCTGCCGATGACTTCTTGAACCATTGTTGAAGTGCCACGATTCGCTATGCCGGTTTTAAAATTAATACCGTAATTTTTGAAAATAGCTGTTCTTAATCCAAGGTTCATTGATACGCCTGTATAATAGTCTCTAAATTTGAAACGATTTGTGTAGGAATCGTAATATTCTAAACTTGATTCAATTGAAGCAATATCTTCTGCAAACATGCTGAAAATAACGCTTGCCGAAGCGTATGGCTCAATTTCAATTTGCGAGTACGGCTTAAAAACCGTCATGAATATAAGAGAAAGCAAAAATTCATGCCGATTAAATCTCCAATACGAAAGTTCCTTGTAAACCTCATCGCTTTTATCGTATTTAACATCATGCACAGAGCGGCGATATTCCAATTCCAAGCCTATAAAATCGTATAAAGAACCGCCGATATACGCACTGTAAAACGGGGTTGAATCTTCAATAAAACTCCATGCGCTTGTTGAGTCTCTCACATTGTTGTAGTTTTTAACTTTTGAATCAAGCGTATTTTTATACCATGAGTTTGGGGTTAAAGGTATTTTTGCTCGGCTCTTACCGGCGCCAATACCAAACCACACATCGTGCATGGGTTGTTCGGCAAAATACGCATCGGGTTCGCTTTGTTTTTTTGCACGCTCGGCATCTGTAAGTCTTATTTGCGGTGTGCTGCCAAACCAATTACTTGCAATTTTTTTGGCTATTGCAGCAGAATCCATGCTCAAAGGAAAAGTTGCTATTTTCCTGGGTTCCAAGCTCGTTTCATCAAAAAGCAAAAACCACAATTTATCATCTTTAGCAGTGCTGAACAATAAATTTTTATCTTTCAAAGATTGCAATCTTTCAATAACATGCGAGTTGCGGGGGCGCAAGTCTTCGGCTTTCAAACGGCTGTCCAAATTCGCATTCAGCCACTTTGCATACAGAGCCACTGTTGAATCACGTTCCCAATCACCCGCTTCATAACAGTTCGGGTTCCCTATTCTTTCATTTTCATAGCGAAGCGCAAAACAAAAATCCGTAGCAGAAATATGTTGTTTTCCATGACTCCAAAGCAAAAATTCTCCATCTTTCCAAACAGTTGGGGATGCGGCATATGAATTGAGAATTGAGAATTGAGAATTGAGAATTAAGAAAAAAAGAAACCATTTAAATCCATGGAATTTATGCGATAAACCAGCGAACTCTGCAACGGAAATGGTATTACCAGCCTGTGGCTGTTTACCAGCGAACTCCACAACGGAAATGGTATTCTCAATTCTCAATTCTCCATTCTCCATTAAAATTATAATTTTCTCAGACATTGTGCAATTACCTGTTTAGTAGCTTTTGTGAATTCATCTATATTAAAAGAATCATTTTTTATTGGCATTTGTGTGCTAACTATACCGCTTCTCAGCGGAATTTGCTTTTTATTGTCCCAAAGCGTGAAAGTTGCAATTATGGATAAATTCTTGAAACTTCTTTTTTGAGCCATTTCAAGATTTGCTTTTGTATAATCATAAAAATTTTGCGCTTCCAAATCTCCGCCAATAGTGTATTCATGGATTATTAAAAGATAGCTTGGCACTTTCCCCTCGCGGTCCGGAACTTCTATGCCTTGCTGCGGAAATCTTGTTTTTATAAAAACGGTTTTATCCATTTTCAGAGTTTCTCTTGAAAAACTTTCTCTCTCTTTTTTTTGAACAACAGAAGGTGTCCATGTTTTTTGAATCTCGCTAAAAATAATGGAATCCGTTAAAGTTTCCAGCTTAGAATAAATTGAATCGCTTTGTATATTTAATTTTTCTGCAAACCAATCTGCGCGAGTGAGCATAAAAGCATCGCCAAGCTCAACATAACCAATATTTTCACTCTTTGCAGGCATTCCTTTATACAACTTATGCGAATTAGTAAAGCTCGACGAACACGAGATTATCTGAATCCCGATAAGCACACTAGCCACTAGGTACTTGCCACTAACCACTAATGTACTCCCCATTCTTTGCGATATTTCTCAATACTTTCTTTGTATTCTTCCGGAGCGAATTTCAAAATATCTTCTATGGAGGCTATTGAATATGCTTCTATATTGTATTTTTCTTTGACTTGCTGCAATGCGCTTTTGCCATCACTGAGTTTTTCTTTTCTATCCATTGCCACTATCAAACCCACAACTTTTGCGTTTGGAATAGCTTCCATTATTTTCATTGTTTCTGCTATGGAAGTGCCTGCGGTAATCACATCTTCTATTATCACAATTCGTTTTTTTTCTTGATAGGTATCGCCAACCAAAATCCCGCCTTCGCCATGGTCTTTTGCTTCTTTGCGGTTATAGGTAAAGCTTACGTTTGTGCCGTATTCTTTGTGCAAGGCTGCGGCTGTGGCTGTGCACAGCGGAATGCCTTTATATGCGGGGCCAAAAAGATTGTCTGCTTTTTTAGCAAAGCGTTCCTGAAAAACTTTTGCATAACAACCGGCCAAAAACGAAACGCCTTCACCTGAGCAAATCGTTCCCATATTCACAAAATAAGGGCTGGTTCGGCCGCTCTTTGTGATAAAGCTACCGAACTTCAACGCTTTGCATTCAACTAAGAACGGAACAAGCTCATTTTCGTTTATTAAGGTCGTCATCTGCAGGCTTCTCTTCCCATAGTTTTTTTACAGGGTCAAAAGATTTGACCTCTGATTCTTTTTTAGAGTACCAATCCATACCTTCTTTTTTACATTTATTATACAGAACCATATTATATACAAGAAATATACCTAGCACCAACAGCACGCCCTTGATATTTTTTTTTGAACCAAGGAACGCGGCAAGCAATAGCAGCAGAACTGCAAATATGCCAAAATTGTAGTGAAGCGAATAGAACTCCGAAAGGATTTCAATCATAGTTTACCTCCTAGTCAATTTTTACCGTTAACAAATAAGGGGTTAATTCTAAGCCTACCTTAGCACTTACTTTAATTTTAAATGGAATATCTTTGTATTCGTTTGTTTCAAGGTTTTCAATATAATCGCTCGGGGGCATTCCTTGAGGATTAAATTTATATTTTATACTTTTATTCCCATCAGCTACTGTTGCGAGTGGAGGCACAGCAGTTATGTTTGAGGGGATTATTATTTCCAAATCGACATTTTGAACGTTTTTCATACCGCTAAGCGTGACGGTTAGTTCATCGAATGCTTTTAAAGTTAGTGTGAAATGATCATTGAAGTCAGCCCATTGTTTTTCTTGGTTCAAGCCAATAGTTCCGGCAAAAGTTACTCCGCCTTCTCTTAATCTCGCCTTGCCAAAATGCTTTTCTATATCATCCGGAGTAGATTCGTTATCATTGCCGGGATGTGTGTCGAATATAGGATATGTGTAATAATAAAGCACTGCTCTTTTTAGTTCATAAC
The DNA here is from genome assembly GCA_031286305.1 of Candidatus Fibrimonadaceae bacterium. Classification (GTDB taxonomy): domain Bacteria; phylum Fibrobacterota; class Fibrobacteria; order Fibrobacterales; family Fibrobacteraceae; genus Fibrimonas. The sequence goes on from JAITUM010000172.1 coordinate 43,704, forward strand.
CATCATTATTCTTTATATTTACAAACACAATAGAGTCTTTTTTATCAAATTCAGGTTTAAAGTGTTCCAAGCCGCTATTAGCAGTATTTTCTGTGCCTACAAAACGCAATTCCCTATCTGTTTGGCTTTCCAGTTTCATATTCCGATAGCTCAAATTTTCTTCTTTAACATTTGTAATTTTTGAGTTAAACTTGGCCACGAGGGTGTCAAAAGGTGATATGAGGAGGGTTTCACCATCATTTATTAGTTTAGGCGGCGAGCCGTCTTGGGAGCCGCAGGCAAAGAGCATTGCAAAAAGAGCAAAAAGAGCGAGATTTTTTGACTTGTTCATAGGAATAAACGTAGAAAATAAAAAAAGGGGGAAAAGTCCCCCTCGCTGCAAATGCAAAGCGGGAAGGGTGTTGGGTATAGGGTATAGGCAGTGCAAAAAGCGTTGTTTTTAAGCAAATTTAGCCGTTTATTTGTGCAGTTCCCTATACCCTATACCCAAGCGAGTAAATCAGCAGTATTTACTATATTATCTCCACAGTACCCCTTTAGAGAGGCTTATTTAAGTGAAAAAAGATACTACGCTATACTTTATTGTAGGCTTGGTTATAGTAGTTGCGCTGGTGATTCTTGTTTTTGGCATATTTTTCCTAAATGACAAGGACCCACGCGAGACTTTTGTGACCTACCACCTGCGTTTTAGCCAGGTAAGCACCCTGGCGCAAGATGACCCTGTTAAGGTGAACGGTGTTAAATTGGGCAAGGTGGGCAATATTGCTTTGCACGGAAACGGTGTTCTTGTGCGGGTTTCCGTTAGAAATGATGTCAAAATTCCGGTAGATTCGGATATTAGAGTGCAAAATATAGGGCTTCTGGGAGAAAGGCAAATAGGTATAAATTTGGGAGATTCCACGCGGACATTCTCCATTGGCGATACCATACGAGGGCAATTTGATGCCGGCATAGCAGAGGTTATGGGCATGGCCGGCGAGGTTTTAGACAGCGCCAAGATTATAATGAACATTGCACACACACTGCTTGATTCTACCGTGGCTACACAGGATTTTAGAGATAGATTTAACCGCATTCTGTTAAAAGCCGAGGAGCTGGAAGACCAGGCTATTGGTATGATTCAAAGGGCAGACCCTGCACTGCAAGGTAGTTTGACCGGTTTATCAGCCGCCACAAGAAAGATGAACGCGATTTTGGACGAAAACAAAGAACCTCTGAAAAATTTGGTATCTGATGCCAATAGCTTGCTTGGTCAAACCAATAACCTGATGACCGGAGCAGACACGGCGTTGCATAGAGTTTTGGCTTTAACCGAAAAGTTGCAGACAAAAAATAATACGCTTGGAATATTGCTGAATGACCGTCAATTGCACGATGATTTAACCACAACAGTCCACTCGGCAGACAGCCTTTTCCGGTTGATTATCAAGGATGGATTGGATGTAAAAATTAGTTTTTGGTAGGGTTGCAGTGATAAAATGTAAACTTAAAGTTGAAAATACGCTCGGCATTCATGTTAGACCTGCCGGGTATATAGCCAACATAGCAAGCGCAGCGCAAAGCTCAGTTGAACTTGTGTACTCAGAGCAAAGGGTAAATGCAAAATCCATTCTGAACTTGATGATGCTGGTTGTGGAACCCGGAGCGGAAGTTGAATTTTTTATAAATGGCCCTGATGAGCAGGAAGTTAAGGAAAAATTGACAGAGTTATTCAAAAATAAGTTTAACGAAGATGCCGCATAAACAAAACAGCAAACAAAGAAAAATGTTTATCGGCAAAGCCGCCTCCCCAGGCTATGTTATAGCTGAAACAAAAATAATCATTCGCCAAAGATTCACGGTTTCACCGCTCAAAATTCAAAAAGGCAGCACTGCGAACCAAATAGAATTTTTTCGCAGAGGTGTTTGGAACGCAAAAAAAGAAATTGCAAATTTGCGAGATTTAACAATCAAAATGGCCGGTAAAGAGGAGTCGAAAATTTTCGATTCGCACTTGATGATTTTGCAAGACCCTTCTTTGATTGATAGCGTTATTTCTTTGATAAGAAACGATCAGTGGAATGCAGGTTATGCTTTTCACCTTTACATGCAAAAACTGATTGAGACTTTTGAAACCAGCAGCGACGCTTTTAAAATTCGCATGCAAGACGACCTGAAAGATATTTACAATCGTGTGCTTTTGCATTTGAGCGGCGACAATAATTTTGTGGTGCAAGAAGAAATTAAAGATGCGGTTATACTTACCGGGTTTTCCATTGGACCAAATATGCTTATGCAATTTGACAGGGGAAAAATTTTGGGACTCGCTCTGGATTCCGGCAGCATAACGAGCCACGTTTCAATACTTGCACGCTCCATGCAGATACCGGCGGTAATGGGTCTTGGAAATTTATCCGAAATAGTTGAATCGGGCGATTTGCTTATACTCGACGGAACCAACGGAATTATTATAACCAATCCGGACGAAAACGATATAAACAAATATAAAAAGCAGATAGAGGTTTTTCAAAATCAGAAACTGGAGCTTTTCACCATGAGGGACCTGGAGCCTATAACCATGGATGGAAAGTACATAAGGTTAAATGCAAACATTGAGAGATTTGAAGAAGCAAGCGATGTTACTTCTTTTGGCGCAACGGGGGTTGGGCTTTATCGCTCGGAATTTCTTTACTTTGGTCGCGATTCCTTGCCCACAAGGAGCGAACAGGCAGAGGCTTACCGCAAGGTTACCCATCAGCTTGACCCTTTGCCGGTCACCATAAGAACTTTGGATGCCGGCGGCGATAAAATGCTTTCTTCGGTGAGCATGGAAACCGAGTCTAATCCGTTTATGGGTTGGCGTTCCATAAGGCTTTGCCTGGACCGCAAAGATATTTTCAAGGAGCAGTTAAAGGCTCTTATAGAGGCAGGCGACAAAGGTAATTTGAATATAATGTTCCCAATGATTTCCAGCGTAAAAGAGATAGTAAGGGCAAAGGATATTTACAACGATTGCTGCATGGAATTGAGGGGTGAAGGGATTGTCATTCCAAGAATCAGGCTTGGCGCAATGATAGAGATTCCTTCTGCGGTGATGGTTGTTGAGGAAATAGCGAAAAGGGTTGATTTTTTGAGCATTGGCACAAACGATTTGATTCAGTTCACATTGGCTGTGGACAGGTCTAACAGCAAAATTTCTTCCATGTATGAGCCGCATCATCCTGCGGTTTTGAAGCTCATAAAAATGACGGTTGACGCTGCTCATAAAGCGGGTATTCCTGTTAGCGTTTGCGGCGAAATGGTTTCTGAGCCTCTTAGCGCTTTGTTGCTGCTGGGTCTTGGCGTGGATGAATTTTCCATGGTATCTTGGTGCATTATGGAATGCAAAAAAATTATACGCTCCGTGAACTACGACGAAGCGAGAGCAATTTCCGCCGAGGCTCTGAAACTTTCCGACACGGACAGCATAAACGATTTTTTAAGAAAAAAATATTCCAAAAAAATAAAGGCGCTTGGCATTTCCAGTTTGATAAGTGCTCAAACTTTCTCTACCAGTGACCGTGCCCTTGTTCGCATAGACGATGAAATCGTCACACTTTAAAGTAAGCGCCGATTAACTCAATGTTTACCCGCGCTTCGCTGGTGAACATCCACAAGATGGTTGATTTAGCTGTTTTTTGCGCAATTCCCCATACCCCATACCCTCCTATACCAATACCCAAGCGAGTAAATCAGCATTTACTCCTGACTTTATCACTTTTTCTTTTGTAAAATCGTAAGTTGTTGCGTTGCAGGGTGTTATGATTTTATTTTTTTTGAAATGGGAGGCGCGGCGTAAAAAATGTATATTTTACGCCATGA
>JAITUM010000188.1 GCA_031286305.1 Candidatus Fibrimonadaceae bacterium
GGGGGGGGCAAAATACCTGCCTATTTGCGCAGTGGTTTTGCCAAAATAACGACTAGTGAGAGCTTGAACGTCAAGCCCTGCATAAAGCATTTTTGTACCAGTAGTCATATTAAAAGGAAATATAGAAATTTTTTCTACCTTACCCCTATGACCTTTAAAAAAAATCCTCTTCATCGGAATTATTGTGGTTCTAGCAAGTTGCAAACCCAATCGCTTGGAGGTTTTTGACAACTGGACTTTTTTGCAAAAGAAAAGATGCCTTATATGCAAGGTAACTACAAAGGAGGCAAAAAAGACGGCAAGTGGCTTCTCTTTGACGAGGAGCAAGCCCATGTGTCTACCTGAACGACAAACAAATCAAGGTCAAGGGGTGGCAGCATTTTTAACTTTCTACATTTCAAATAATAACCCAAAGGAGTATGAATATGCTTGAACATGCCATAGCAAATGAACTTGCAGAGTGTGTTTTTTTGGTAAAAGAGCCGATGGATTTATCTGACAGAGCTAAATTTTCGGAGCAAAGCAAACCGCTGAAAGAGTATTTTGAAGAACCGGCCGAAAACCAACCGCTTTGCATTTTATATTTGGATTTGAAAGACTCCGAGCTTGTTGCAAACAACAGGCACGAGGCTTCTGTTGCAGTGAATTTTTCGATTATATATAGTATAAGCCCGGAAGAGAGCCGAAAGGGTGGTTTGGAAAAAGGTAAAAAATGCCTTGAGCAATTTACGGACAATATTAAACAACGGCAAAGAAATGGAATTGCTTTAACGCCATTTTACATAAACGGCGAAGCTGAAATAGCGGCTGATACGCCAAATGATATTGATTATGAAAAAATAAATTCGGCAATAGCAACTGCCACTGCTAAGTTTGCCGTTAACTATATTCTACAACCAACCCCATAAGGAGCGTGAATATGTTTGTTTTTAAAAAATCCAAGCCTGCGATGTTTAACTCGGAAGCTACGGGTTCAAGTTTTAAGTTTCGTCAAAATTCTCAAAAGGAACAGGAGGAGCTTGAGCTTTTTATTCGCTCTGAGAGTGAATTTAAAAACAAAAGCAATTTGCTTGCAAGTTGGGCAATGAACAAGGATGATTATTATTCTGCATGGCTTTTGGAAGATTTTTCCGGCGTGCAAGACGAAGACGGAAATCCGCATGGTATAGCAAATTTTAGCTTGCAAGACAAAGCGGGTTTAATTAAGAAGTTAAGGGAAGTTGAGCCTAAGTTTTCTCCTTGGTTTGCCTCTCATTGTGAGGCGGCGGAAAAAAAAATTACGGAAGTGGCTGCTGATTGAGAAGTGGTGGAGCTTGGAAGCATGCAAAGCATGCCGAGATAATAATGGTGGTTGTGAGTGCGACAGGTCGGGGAATTGCAAGTGTTTGGAGCACGAAGCTGCGAGGCAGGCAGGTGTACGTGGAAATCCATTGACTTTTTTGGATGAGGATCTTTCCAGATTCGCAGAGCAGGTGCGGAACGCTGTTTATTTGTCTCCGTTGGGTTTGAACGGGGTTCCTACTTTGCAGGCACTTGGATGGATGGATATAGACACGCCTTATGATACGGATACAACGCAAACTTTGGCGTTTATGATTTTGGCTAATCAAGCTAGTTTGTAACTGATTTCCGTTTTGAGTTGCTTGCAGAAATTTTCTATTTTAATCATAATGAAGCACATCCGTTATATCTTGGTAATTTTGATAGTCTGGAGCCTTGGAGTGGTAAATTCCTGCTCCCTAGATCTGGATATTGAAGAAGATCCTTCCGGCGTAGGTTCTTCATCTGGAAATTCCGGCTCCTCCGAAACCAATTCTTCCGGAAATTCCTCTTCCAGTTCGGGAATATCAGGTAGCGGCTCTTCTTCCAGTGGTGATCCCTCCGGGAATTCCTCTTCCGACGGTTCTTCTTCTCCCGGTGGTTCCTCCTCTGGTGGCTCCTCTTCTGTTAGCCAAAGCAGCAGTTCGGTATCGGGAACCGTTTCTTCAAGTTCAGTGGCCATTATATATGGCGGCGATATATTTGATACTCGAGATGGCAAAACATATAGAACCGTTGTAATAGGCACCCAAGTTTGGATGGCAGAAAATTTAAGTTTTGGTGGTTCAGGTGGTAATGTAGGCGTGTGTTACGGCACAGATGGGATTTTAAAAATCGACGGACCAGATGGTACCGGCACAATAGATCACCGATATACAGACGAAGAAATTTTAGAATACTGTACCCAATACGGCAGGTTATACGATTGGGAAACGGTTATGGCTAGCGCTGCAAGCTCCGATAAAGTTCCAAGCGAAGTAAAAGGCATTTGCCCGGATGGCTGGCACGTACCAAGCGATAAAGAATGGGAAATGCTAGCATTATATGTTGGCTCTGAATATTGCATTACAGCCGGATGCGATCCCAATAACCCCGATTTGACAGCTATGTACGCGGGCACAAGATTAAAAGCGAAAAACGGTTGGAGGGCAAATGATTATTATGGAGATGGTACTGACATTCGTGATGGCAACGGCACTGACAATTTTGGTTTTTCGGCTTTAGCCGGTGGTTTTTGCTTCAATTGTTTAAATGCTCAGCTTCATTTGCAAGGCGAAGCCTATTATCGTGGTACTAACGAATACGGTTACTGGTGGACTGCTACTGAGTACCGAAACCAACACAACAACGATAACAGCGAGGCTTATAGGCGAAGAATGAAATTCAACGAAAATACCGTGTCTAGAGAAACTCAAAAAAAGACCGGGCACTTGTCTTCAGTGCGTTGTGTAATGGATTAGATATGCTGGACATTAAAAAAATTCGCGAGAATCCTGAGTTTTACCGTGTGGAAACAGAAAAAAGAAATTCCGGGATTAGCATAGATGAGGTCTTGGAGCTGGATGCCAAAAGACGAGAGCTTATTGCCGAAACCGAGAAATTGAAAGCCGAGCGCAATGCTGCTTCAAAGAAAATCGGAGAGCTGAAAAAATCCGGGCAAAATGCGGATTCCGCTGTGGAAGAAATGCGGGTGGTTGGAGATAAAATTGCAGATTTGGATTCAAAAATTCGTGTTATAGACGAGGAACAAGTTGATAAATTGCTTCGCATTCCGAATGTGGCGCACTCCACAACACCAGAAGGCAAAGGCAGCGAAGAGAATGTGATTGTTCGTTCTTGGGGTGAGCCTCGGCAAATAGATTTTGAAGCGCTTGACCACAAGGCTTTGGGTGAAAAACTGGGTATTTTTGATTTTGAGCGAGGAGCAAAAATCAGCGGTAGCGGGTTCCCTGTTTACAGAGGTTTGGGTGCAAGGCTTGAACGCGCTTTGATTCAGTGGTTTTTAGATTCTCATCGTGAGCGTTTTGGTTTTGAAGAGGTTATTCCGCCATATCTTGTCACTCGCAAATCGATGACCGGCACGGGGCAGCTTCCAAAATTTGAAGAAGATATGTATGCCTGCGACAAAGATGATGATTTGTTTTTGATTCCGACCGCTGAGGTTCCCGTTACTAATCTTTATGCAGATGAAATAATTCCGGAGAGCAGTTTGCCTCTAAAATTGTGCGCATATTCGGCGTGTTTTCGCAGAGAGGCAGGGAGTTATGGCAAAGATACCCGCGGGCTTTTGCGTTTGCATCAGTTTAACAAAGTGGAAATGGTTTATTTTTCGCACCCTGAAAAGAGCTATGAAAATCATGAGGAGCTGGTTGGTTTTGCAGAAAAGCTTTTGCAAGAATTGGAGCTTCCATATAGAGTCCTTTCGCTGTGCAAAGGGGATATGGGATTTGCCGCCGCAAAATGCTATGATTTAGAGGTTTTTGCTTCTGTTGAAAAAAAGTGGCTTGAGGTTAGCTCGGTTTCTAATTTTGAAGATTATCAGGCTCGCAGAGCGAATATTCGCACAAAAATAAACGGCAAAAATACCTTTGTGCACACTTTGAACGGCTCCGGTCTCGCAACACCGCGTGTTATGGTAGCCATTTGCGACCACTATCAGCAAGCCGACGGGTCGCTCGTGATTCCAAAGGTTTTGAAACCTTATATGAATGGAATTCTCTGAAACAAAAAAAATAATGGGACAACAGTGGCGTTTACTATATTTATATATGAATGCTCTATAATAACGATAAAAATGAACCAGACAATATGCTCGGTATATTAAATAAATCCGATGCAATGGTGTGTGTGATGGACCCGGAGACGGATGAAATATTGTTTATAACCGATTCCATGAAACGAAATTTTAAGATCAAAATCAACGCAACCGGGCAACTCTGTTATAATATACTCAAAACCGGTACAACTAAAAAATGCGATTTTTGCCCCCGATACCAGCTTGACAAAAATCCGACACAACCGATTATTTGGGAAGAGTACAACCCTCTAACCCAATGTCATTACCGAAATATAGACCGATACGTTGAATCATCGAGCGGCAAAAAAGTCCATATCCAATATGCCATCGACTTAACCGATATAAAACAACGCGACAACATGCTCCACGCAGTAAACCAGGCAGCAAGTGCGCTCCTCACAACAGAAGGAAAAGAAACATTTGAGGATTCGCTTTTAAAAGGCATGGAAATTATAGGCCGCTGCGCAAACGCAGATTGCGTTGAGATTTGGAAGAATGAAATGCGCAATGGAGAGCTTTACGCCGTTGTCAGACATTATTGGTCTTGCGAAAAGATACCGCTAGAGCCTGCAGCCACAGCTGCAAGCTTTCCCTACAGTGCTGTACCCGAATGGGAAAGCAAACTATCACGGGGCGAATGCATACACGGACCTCTCTCCAGTTTTTCACAGATAGAACAGGATTTTCTGGGCGCTTTTGGCATAAAATCATTACTGGTTATGCCGGTGTTTATAGAGAATAATTTTTGGGGCATGTGCTGTGTTGATGACTATAGCAAAGCTCGCGATTTTACGGAAGAGGAAATCAACATATTGCGCTCCGGAGCTTTGTTATTTACCAACGCTTTGCTTCGCAATGAAATGATTGTGAGCATTCGCGATACTTCAATTCGTTTGGAATCAGCGCTTGCACAAGCAAACGCTGCGAACAAGGCAAAGGATGAGTTTTTGTCTAAAATAAGCCACGAAATTCGCACTCCCATGAATGCTATACTCGGTCTTACCGAAGTTCAATTGCAAAACGAATCGCTCCCGCAAGGAACAAGGGAAGGTTTGAGCATAATTTATAACTCCGGCGACTCTCTGCTTCGCATTATCAATGATTTGCTTGATTTGTCTAAAATAGAAGCTAAAAAACTGGAAATAATACCGGCTAAATATGAAGTGGCAAGCCTGATTAACGATACCACACAACTGAATATGCTACGAATAGAAAGTAAGCCGATAGAATTCAAACTTAATGTAGATGAAAATATTCCATCTATGCTTTTGGGAGACGAACTTAGAATAAAACAGATATTGAACAACGTTCTCTCAAATGCATTCAAGTACACGGATTGCGGAAAAGTTTCCATGTCCGTTTCTGCAGAAAGAAACAATGATGAAAATTTTGATACGATGCTTATTTTCTGCATTAGCGATACCGGCCATGGCATGACAAAAGAACAAATACGCAAAATATTCGATGAGTATTCCCGCTTTAATTTAATCGGCAATAATAAGATTGAAGGCACAGGGCTGGGCATGGGCATTACACAAAGCTTGATAGACCTTATGAAAGGCAATATCTCTGTTGAAAGCGAGCCGGGCAAAGGTTCCGTATTCACAATTCGTTTGCCGCAAAAAACGGTTGGAATCGAAATTTTAGGTAAAGAACTTGCAGAAAACTTGCAAAATTTTAGCATAAGTAGCGAATCGCAAACAAAAAAAATCAGCATTGTTCGCGAACCAATGCCCTATGGCAAAGTTTTGATTGTTGACGATGTGGAATCCAATCTATATGTTGCCAAGCAACTTTTAGAACCTTATGATTTATCCGTTGATGTGGCTACAAATGGTTTTGAAGCTATTGAAAAAATTAAAAACGGTAAAATTTATGACATTGTGCTTATGGATCATATGATGCCCAACATGGATGGTATTGAAACCACAAAAAGAATGCGTAAGCTGGGATATGAACATCCCATTATTGCCTTGACAGCCAATGCTGTTGTTGGACAAGCAGAAATGTTTTTGGAAAATGATTTTGATGGATTTATTTCTAAGCCTATAGACACAGTTCTATTAAATGCCGAGCTTAACAAATTTATTCGCGACAAAAAATCTCCCGAAGCTCTTTTTAAATTGCATAAAACTGATGCTACGTTATATTCGATATTTATTCAAGACGTTAAAAAAGCATTACCGATTTTTGAGTTTACATTAAAAAATGTAGAGAACATTTCAGATAATAATTTACGTTTATTTTCCATTAAAGTCCATGGTATAAAAAGTGCTCTTGCCAATATAGGCAAAATCGAAACTTCTAAATTGGCATTCACGCTGGAAAAGGCCGGTAAAGAGCAGGATAAGGACACAATTAAGGCACAAAC
>JAITUM010000242.1 GCA_031286305.1 Candidatus Fibrimonadaceae bacterium
ATGCAACAAGATAGCAGATAGGGAGGGCATTGTGCAGCGGCAGAAGTTTCATAAGGAAAGCAGGCAGCTTGTTCGCGATTCATACAATGGCAAGCATCCCAAGCGCGCCAAGAAGGCTAGGAAAGCAAAGAAGCGTTTGAAGACCATAGCCAACCATCAGATTCGCGAGCTTGAGAGAAAAATGGATGCTAGCCAAAAAGTTATTTATGGTAAAACTTTAGAACTTTGCGCGCGTGTTGTAAACCAAGAAAAACATGATAAGGATAAGATTTACAGTTTGCACAAGCCATTCATCAAGTGCATATCGAAAGGCAAGGCTCACAAGCCGTATGAGTTTGGCAATAAAGTCGGCATCATTTCTGGCGGCGTTAAAGGCAAGAAGATCATACTCGCTGTCAAGGGTTTCATCGACAGTATTTTTGATGGCCATACCATTGAGCCTTTGCTTTCTCAGATGCTGTCCAACGGCATAGTTCTTCCCAAAGAGATTGCTTACGACCGTGGTGGCAAAGGCTGTAGCGAAGTCATGGGTGTCAAAATTTTAATACCTTCCACCCCGAAAAAATCAGACACCGTCTCGCAGAAACGCACCCTGCGATGGAAACACCGTCGCCGAGCAGCCATAGAACCGATAATAGGGCACATGAAGAGTGATTATCGCATGGCGCAGAACTATCTTGGCGGCGTAGCCGGCGTTCAAATCAATGCGCTGATGTCTGCATGCGCTTGGAACTTGAAGAAAATGATGGAAAAACTCAAGAAGAAATTCTTGCACTTCATTTACCAGCACCTTTTCCCACAAAATTTACTGCCTAATGCAGCTTAAGTTAAGTTGTTAAGGAGCGACTAATTAAAGATGAAACTGCAGAAAAGCCATTCTCCAATATTCCTGAAGAAGAGCGAAGATTATTAAGAAATATAAATAATTCGGTAAAAAACAATGATTTTGAATCAATAAAAAATGATCTACAGGAATTGAATTCAGTAATTTCAACTAAAAATAGAATTTACCAAAGAACAAACAAAATTAACCGTTGGTCATTGCCCTGTGCAGTAGCTGGTATTATTCTGACAATTATTTTTGGTACAATGAGCCTTAGAAAAATTGATTACAAAATACCAGAAGAATTTTACAAAAAAATAATAAAAGAATCTATTGAGGAGTATAAAAAAGAGCCGAATGAAAACAATTAAACAGGTCCAACCCTACCTCTCCAACACATTGCTATTCTTAATAACACTGCTATGATCATGCAAACTTATAATTTTTATTATTTTCTCTGTTTCAAAAACTTGATACACCAGTCTGTGCTTAATATTTATTATTCTAGATAATTTCCCTGAAAGCTCTCCTACTAATTTCTCATAAGGCGGCGGTGTTTGATAGGGATTGTGACCTCGCTAAAGTCTATACATTCTTCTAGCGGCTTTTAGTTCATCGGGACAGCTCAGAGCCTGGAGTGAGCACTATGAGTCTGTGGAGATTTTTGCGGTGAGGGAGGCAAACAACAATTCTTAACCAAAATGTAACAAAAAAGTAACGAAATTTGTAATTTTCAATAGCTAAATTACCACCATGCTAACGAATATCATAGAAGCACAAAATATTGATTTTTACTACGGTGATTTTCAAGCGCTAAAGGGCATTTCCTTGAGCATTGAAAAGAACACCGTAACCGCATTTATAGGACCTTCCGGCTGCGGCAAATCAACATTTTTGCGGCTCTTGAACCGCATGAACGATTTGATTCCTGGTACAAAATTATCCGGCAAATGCCTTGTTAATGGAGAAGATATCTACGATAAAAGCGTGGATATAGACGAATTGCGCAAGAAAGTAGGCATGGTTTTTCAAAAACCAAATCCTTTTCCAAAATCAATTTTTGAAAACGTGGCTTATGGACTTAGAGTAAATGGGGTTCGCGACAAAGTTGCCATTCGTGAACGGGTAGAAGAATCGCTCAAAGATGCTGCACTGTGGGAAGAAGTAAAAGACAAACTTAACCGCTCCGCTTACGATTTATCCGGCGGGCAACAGCAAAGGCTTTGCATTGCGAGAGCACTCGCGATTAGACCCTCGATTTTGCTAATGGACGAACCGGCATCTGCGCTGGATCCAATCTCCACTTCAAAAATCGAAGAGCTAATTCACAGCCTTAAAAGAAATTATACCATTTTAATTGTAACTCACAATATGCAGCAAGCTGCCAGAGTTAGCGACCATACAGGCTTTTTTATGCTTGGTGAATTAGTTGAATTTGGTAATACAAAAAAAATGTTCACTAATCCGCAAAACAAGCAAACTCAAAATTACATAACAGGAAGGTTCGGATAAAGGAGGTTCCTATGGAAAAGTTAAAGCACAACGAAAGAGAATTGAAAATTATCAAAGACGAAGTCGCCGAAATGTGGCGCTTGGTTCTTTCGCAATTGCAAAAATGCAAACAAGCCTACTTAACAGGCGATGCAGAGCTTGCCCGGGAAATTATAAGCCGTGAAAAGCGAATTAATTCCTTTGAGCTTAAAATAGACAGCGACTGCGAAAACTACATAGCTCTCTTTGCTCCCGTTGCAGTGGATTTGCGGCTTGTGCTCTCGCTAATGAAAATCAGCGGTGCATTGGAGCGAATCGGTGATTTTGCCGAAGGCATTGCCTTGCATGTTGTTGAAGGCGGCTCCCAACAGCTTGCGGCAAACCTAAAAGAAGACTTGAAAATAGAAACAATGTTCGACATCGTAATTTCCATGCTCTCAGACAGTTTTGTAGCTTTGGAATCGGAAAACACCAAACTCTCCGGCAGAATATTGCAAAAAGACGATGAAGTAGATTCGCTTTACAGAGAAGGCAAAGACGTTCTCGCCGAATATATCAAGAAATATCCCGAACAAGGCAGAAACGCTTTGGAAACTTTCCTGATTTTACGTCGCTTGGAAAGAATCGGCGACCATTGCAGCAATACCGTTGAGGAAATAGTTTTCTATATTGACGCAAAGATTTTGAAGCATAGCAAGAAAAAACAAGGAGCAGCCGAAAACGCGCTAGATGAGCCATGAAAAAGAAAATACTGGTTGTAGATGACGACCGCGATATTTGCGAAGTATTGTCCTTTAATTTAGGGCATGAAGGCTACGATGTTGATACGGCATTTTCGGCAGAAGATGCTTTAAAAAAACTTTCCTCAGAATGTGCTTTAATTCTGCTTGATGTGATGATGGGCGGTATGTCAGGTTATCAAATGGCAGAGAAGCTGCGCAAGGAAGGAAACAGCGTTCCGATTATTTTTCTCACGGCAAAAGACACGGAAAATGATATGCTAACAGGTTTTTCCGTTGGCGCAGACGATTATATATCAAAACCTTTTTCATTAAAAGAAATTTCTGCCCGCATAAAAGCGGTGTTGAAGCGAAGCGTTGGAGAAGCCCCTGTTGAAAAAGATCTTTTGAATGTTGATGGTTTGCAAATAGATTTCCAATCAAAAGAGGTGAAAATCAACGAAGAAATTATTTCGCTAACCAAAAAAGAATTTGAAATTCTTTCATTACTCGCTTTGCACCCCACAAGAGTTTTTTCTCGCCAAAACATTCTAAACCAAGTATGGAAAGACACCCCATACATAACAGAGCGAACCGTTGACGTACACATAACCCGCTTGCGCAAAAAAATGGGTGCAAAAGCATCGTTAATATCCTGCCGCGCCGGTTTTGGGTATAAATTTAGTGAGGTATTAAGATGATTAAAATGACCTTCCAGAAAAAATTAATTTTAAGCTTCTTGCTGATATTCGCTTTTTGCGTTTTTGGCATTGTAGTCTTTGAACACCAACGAGCCATGCAGTATAAAAAAGATGCATTGGAAGAAAGGCTAGATGCCTATGTGGGTGTGGTTGCAAATTTAGTGGCTAACGATCAATGGCCAATAGCCGATGGAATATTGCCGAGCAATTTAAGAGTCACTTTAATGAACCTCAAAGGCGACGTGCAACACGACAATGTTCTTTCCGATTACTCAACGGAAAACCGCTCGAGCAGACCGGAAGTAAGCGAAGCTATGAAAAAAGGAAAGAGTTCTTCGCTAAGAAGTTCGGCTTCAAATAATGTAGTATATCTCTACTATGCAAAAAGAGTTAATAATAACATTATAAGAACTGCCCTGCCTTACGATAAGCGTGTGCAACTTTTTCTGCAGCCAAATAATGAATTTCTTTATTTTATAGTTTTTATTTTTTTAATAGGTTTTGGGTTTATTTTATACGTTGGAAATTATTTTGGAAAATCCATTCGCCAATTGAGAGACTTTTCTCAAACATTAAGCAATGGAACGGAAGATGTTGTTGCTCCAAAATTTCCGGCAAATGAGCTTGGTGAAATAGGCGCAAAAATTGTAGAGAATTTGCATAGAATCAAAGAAGATGAAAAACGTTTAGAGCAAGAAAAAGAAAAACTGCTACTCCATGTTCAGGCCTCTGCTGAGGGAATTTGCTTTTTCAAGGCAGACCGCACAGTCGCTTTTTACAACGGGCTTTTTCTACAATATTTCAATGTAATCTCCCACGATTCCATGCCTTCAAAAGGCGAAATACTGCGCGATAAAGTTTTCGCTCCCGTGCTCGATTTCTTAGATAACCGCATGAACGAAGATTATTTTGAAACTCGTTTAAGCCGGCACGGCAGCGAATTTTCCGTGCGAATCAATACTTTCCCAGATAAAAGTTTTGAAATAATTTTGGCAAATGTCACTGCAATTGAAAAAAACAAACGCTTAAAGCAAGAAATGACCGGCAACATTGCTCATGAATTGCGAACACCAGTTACCAGCATTCGCGGTTTTTTGGAAATAATTTTAAACAACGATATAAACGAAGAAAAACGAAAAGAATTTTTAGAACGTGCATTTTCCCAAACCCAAGTTTTGTCCGAGTTAATTTCCGATATGAGCTTGCTAACCAAAATGGACGAAAAAGCAGAGGTTCATTCTAGCAATGTAAATGTTTGCCAGTTGCTTCAAAAAGTACAAACAGACACGGCTTCTGCCCTTGCTGAAAAAAGCATTTTGTTTAACGCCGGTGTGCCCGAAGATTTATTTATCGTTGGCAACGAAAGCCTGTTCTATTCCATTTTCCGCAATTTAACCGACAATGCAATTCGCCACGCAGGCGAAAACATAAGCATAAACATTCGAGTTCACGAAATAAGAGACGGCATGGTTTACTTTGTTTTTGCAGACACCGGCAAGGGTCTGGAAAAACACATTCCGCTGGAACGCCTATTTGAACGCTTTTACCGCGTTAGCGAGGGTCGCACTAGAGAAACGGGCGGTTCGGGCTTGGGTCTTTCCATTGTAAAAAACGCCGTTCTCTTCCACAAAGGCACCATCACCGCCCGCAACGGCAGGGACAATGGGCTGGAATTTATGTTTTCACTGCCCCATCTCCGTTAAATGCTTCCAATACTTCACCGGTAAACAACGCCTTTGCAGTCTTGGATTCTTCCGCTCTTTTATGTTGGCAGACTTATAATAACCCTTCCAAAGAGCGGTAAATTCATCGTTTATTTGCGGAATTTCTGCAGCTTCACCGCATAGTTCGTAAACTTCTTTGCAATCGTAGTGAATGCCAAGTCCTCTTTTTACATCAACAATCATCCATTGCATATTTGGAAACCTGTTTGCAAAATGCTCGGCAAGCAAATTAACAATATTATAAGTAGGTTCAATTACTGCAACCATTAAATCATTTTCCGCTTTTTGAAAACGCACAAAACCTTTTATAAGATGCGCCTCAGCCTTAACTTTATTTGCAGTTTGAAAAACGGTATGCGTATGCGGTTCAAGCGTATTTTGCGCATTTTCCGGATTTGTAAAAATTCCCTTGACATATTCCCACAAAGAAATTTCCATTTGCGGCAACTCGGAAAGATAAGCCGCCTGCACCATAAAAGCAATGTTATTCCCCGCATTTTTCCGAATACCTTTCCACACCCGCGCCGCATTTTCAACATTCGTTGCAATAGTGTGCGTATCTTCAAACATTTGCGGTACATAAATATCTTCTGCCACAATCCTTTGCACAGGCAATTTTAGCCTAAACGCTTCAAACACAGCGCTTAAAAAGCCTTCAAAGGATTGCTCAGTGAGGAGGGTCATTGCCTTATACGGCAGCCAAAACTATGGGGTTTAAGTTATTTCCGCCAATCCATACCTGTTGGCCTCTTAATTTTCCAGCAATGTTTGCATTTGTTTTATGTAGCAATGTTTTATGAATTTCTATAATCAAATCGTAACTTATTTTCGAATCAAGCGAGAGTGCCGCTTTCATTGCCGGAATATTGTACTTTTTACTTTTGAGCATTTCATCAAAGCGGGTTGCTAAAATAACAGCATCGTCAATTTCAGCCTGAAATTCAGGACTTACGGGAAAATCTGCTTTTTCAATTTTACAGGGCAGTGCAGCCTTATAGCTACTGACAATCATTTTCCTTTGTCTTCTTGATAGCAAATCGGTATCAAAAGTGCTGTGCCAAGGATATTCTTCATATTTAACAGCTTCAAACTTCATAAAAAAACCTCTTCTTTCAAAAGAATATAGAAATTTTGAAAGGAAATACATTTTCTTTCAAAAGTCTTTTCCGCACAATGCGAATACGCCGGTTTCAATTCTACAATGACCACATCAATACCAATTTTGCAAATGCGTTCAAAAGGAATAAAAATATCACCGCGCTTTTTCAAAAAATGAAACGCGCCATCACCTGGCACAACAAATCCCAGTATCTTTGCACTCCCGCGCGAGAAAACCACATCAACTATTCGCCCCAAAACTTTGCCATCAATGACATTGATGACTTGTTTGCATCGAAGTTCACAAAAGGATAGTTCTACACCCACTATTCATATATATGCGCAAAGTGTCAAAAAATGTCGATTTACATTCCAAGGCATTCTTGTTTTTGTTTTAGGTATTCAGACTTGTAATCTTCAAGACTTTCACTTCCATTTTCGCACTTTTCATTTGCATCTTTTAGTCTCAGTCCCGAATCAAATACATTCCAATAACACCTCACAGTTTTACGTATTCCCCCCAAGTTTGCAGACAAATCATTTCTATCTCTTTCACCAGATTCCAACATAGGGTTCCAAACTTTGCCATAAGTGTCTGCACAAATATTCGTTACTTCAACAGGCAAATCTTTAATAGTAGTATTACCAACAAGATAGTTATATTCATTCAGAAGTTTACATGTTTCAACGAAATTTTCATTTAGCGACAATGATTCAATTTCTTTCAAATCCTCACATGACAAACCTGTCGCCTCGCTAATCTCCGGAATATCGTTTACATCTTCATCTTCCTCTTGTGTCGCGCATGCGCCAAGCGTCAACGCCACAGACAGTGCCCCAGCCTTGACAATGTCTATCAATTTGCTTTTTTTCTTTTCCATCTACCCTTCTATTTAACAGATTAACTTATATTCCCATACATTCTTGTTTTTGTTTATTGTATTCACTTTTATATTCTTCGAACTTTTTACCATTACATTTTTGCCTCATATCACGCAACTGTAACTCATGCATTTCTAAAGTAGAAACCTTCTCAAGGCAATTTACTTGCTTATACATCTGACCTAAAAGTATATTATACTCATCTCTCTCTAGTTCACCAGTTTCTATTCTAGGACCATACTCACTATACATAGAGTATCCACATACATTGATATCTTCGATACTTCTACCTGTCGGACCATCATAAAGAAGTATGTCTCTCTCATCGCCCTTTTCGCAGAACTTTACAGAACTTTCATAAAGTGACATCGATTCAATTTCTTTTATTTCTTCACATGTCAACACACCAACAATTTCGGTACCCTTTGGGTCGCCATCACTGTCGATTATCTCATCTTCCTCCTGTGTCGCGCATGCGCCAAGCGTCAACGCCACAGACAGTGCCCCAGCCTTGACAATGTCTATCAATTTGTTTTTTTTCTTTTCCATAAGAAACTCCATTTTTTAAAAACTGAAAGAGAATATAGAAAAATTTTTATTTGCGGTAATTCGGCTTAACTTCTCTGCTAACCTGCCTAGAACCTGAATTTTGAACTACATTGACAGATTAACCAATCCAAAACGTTAAGGCGTTTTATGCCGTTATTTGTGCCTGTTCCATAATCCATAGTGAGCAAATATTTTGGATAATTGTCTTCAATCTCTTCCAACGATGCCAACTCACGCCGCAAGGTGTTTGGGTCTAGCACGGTTAATAATAGATTTGCCACAACGCCTAACTCCTGTGACAATTTTTATCACATCGGTATGCTCAAGCCACATTTTGAGCTTTTCCAAGTATTCCGGCCTATCTATGAGCTTCATTTTCGCCTCTTTTGTCCAGTAGACGTGAGCGCCTCACACAAACTCTCTTTTAAATTTTCTGTGATTTTCAATATTTTTTTCAATATCTTTTTTATCCCAAACTTGTAATTCCCAAGGGAAATAGAAATTATTTTTGTTCTTAAAATAAATGTGTATGCCTTTGTAACCATCTTTATCTCTTTTATACCAGTTTTTTAACCCATATTTTTCTCGCCAATTATCCAGCAATGTTAAAATAATTTCAATATGCTCAGAACATAATATTATTCTGGCACCAAAAATATCATTCATCCAGTTATTTACCGGAAACTGCTCCTCGTTATTTTGGAATCGTGAAATTTTGTACTCAATGCTTTCGCTTGTTTTTACTCGGTAAAAATAATTCACATCTTCCAAATTTGTGCTTATTAAATAATCATTTATGCTTTCGTGCAAATTCAAACGATAATTCAATATATGCTGCTTTGGAACACTCGCTATGGTTTTAGATAAATTTATTTTCTGAACTTTGCCCGTTTCAAAATAATCATTTGAAAATTGCAAATGAACTCTGTTTATCTCACAAACCAACCGCTCTGTTTTTTCAATCATGTTGAAAAGATAGAAAAATTCTGATGTTATTGACCCTCCAAGCTCTCTCCAATACATTTAAATCCCATAGCCTCCCATTTTGGGCGAACAGTATCTAAATGTCTGAAATATCCCTTCATTCCACCATGCTCTTCCAGCAAAGCAAAGCGAATGCGATAAACTTCATCTATCGGATCTTCTTCAACGTAATTCATTTTCAACCTCCTCTTTTTCAATATCCATCAATAAATCTGGCGTTACTAACTCGGGTAACCACAAATTTCTAATTCCGTTGAAAACTGCTATTTTAGAAAAAGCAGGTCTTCCCAAGTGAGTCATATTCCAACTTAAAAGATAATTAATTTTATGAACCACACATACAGCCAAATGAAAACAATCTGTTTTTGCTTTATGTGAAATATTCAAGTATTCAAAATATTCTTCTGCTAATGCTTCTATTTCACTATTTCTTGGGTAAAAAGGAATGCCGGATAATAAATCCATCCTACGATTTGCAGCATTAGGATCACCCTTGCTACATTCTTCAAGCACAAATTCACTTATACACAAATCGTACTTATGTTTCTCATTTTCCCAAAAGAACTTTGTTATATTTTGGCGATAAGTTTTGGTAATATCCGTACTGGGCCTAGCTGTAATAATGCTGGGTATGGTGGTTTCAATATAAACCTTTTTTTTGACAGGTTCCATAGAGGATAAGGTAGAAATTTACTCAACTTCCAAAGCCCCGCCAAACTGCATGCCTCGTAACTTGTGTAGGGGCAATCCAACGTTGGATTGCCCCGGATCAACTTCTGGAGTAGAACCAAAATTTTCATTTGCGGTAATTCGGCTTGTTCGCCTCCTCCAATAACCTGTCAAAATCCGACCTAAACAGCTTATCTTGCACAATGCGATATTTTTCAAACTCACTTTCAGCAAAAGATTTTGCTATTTCGTGAGAAATTTTACCTTTGTCATTCAAAATTTCATGCTCATTGAAAACCAAAAAGCTATCCAATCGCTTTTTCCAGTCTTCCATTGTCATTGGAATGCCCCTGCGAGCCTGATATTCCGCATAGTCCAAATACATTGTAACTATAAGCTCCAAATTAGACAATTCTTTTACATCTAAATAGTTTTTTGCGATTGAAACATCATATTTTTGAACCTTTCCGTCCGGAAATTTTGCCCAAGATGTTAGGCCCATATAAGGCTTTTTTGCGTTTGCCCTATTCACAATAACTTCTGCAGCAGTTTGCCCATGAATTGCCCAATGCAGTTTATTTTGAACGCTTGCAAAAAAAGCTTTGGTGGTTTTTGCTGTGTTATCGTAATCAATTGAGGTTGCATAAATATCGGTTATTTTTTGATAGAATTTCCTCTCGCTTAGCCTGATTTCTCTAATATCTTCCAGTAATTTTTCAAAATATTCTCTTGTAAGTATTGAACCATCATTTTTTAGCCGCTCTTTGTCCATAACCCAGCCTTGAATGGTGTAATTTTTAACAATTTCATTAGCCCATTTACGAAACTGAACTGCACGGCTATTATTGACCTTGAAACCAACGGCGATAATCATTTGCAGGTTATAGTGCTTAACTTCCCTGCTAACCTGCCTAGAACCTTCATTTTGAACTATTCGGAAATTCCGAATAGTTGCCTCTTCCAGAAGCTCGTTATCGCTAAATATATTTTTAATATGCTCATTGACTGTATGGACTTCCACATCATAAAGCACTGCCATCATTCTTTGCGTAAGCCATATATTTTCGTTTTCATAACGCATTTCAAAGCTTTGCGAAACATCACCTGTTGCGGCTACAAAGGTCAAATACTCAGCGGCAGAACTGCGAATTGTTGGGAGATTTTTCATTTTTGATAAAGATAGAAAATTCAAAACAACCCCGGCAACACCGCTTTTTTTGGTGCGGGCAACAACCGAGTCCTCACTTGCTCCGGATACAGCTTTTGCCATTCTCTTGGAATATCGGGATTCACCAAAAAATACTTTGCACGCTTTAACGCAACACCCATTTTTTTCAAATGCTCCAAACGAATGCGGCCAAAGCGACGGCTGTGCACAATGAATTTTGCGCTTTTTACACCAATGCCCGGAACACGCAGAATTTCCTCGTAATTTGCGCTGTCTAAATCGATGGGGAAAAATTCGGGGTGCCGGAGCGCCCATGCCATTTTTGGGTCAAATTCCGGATCTAACCACGGGTTGTTTTTATCCAAAATTTCATCGTAATTAAAACCGTAAAAACGCATTAGCCAATCTGCTTGGTAAAGGCGGTTTTCTCTTTTTAGCGGCGGTGCAGAAATTACGGGCAAACGACTATCTGTGTTCACCGGAATATAACCCGAATAATAAACCCGCTTTAACTCCTGCGCTTTGTAAAGACCAGCCGCAAGCGTTATTATATTCAAATCGTTTTCGGGGCTTGCGCCCACAATCACTTGCGTGCTTTGCCCCGCCGGCACAAACTTTTTCAAACCGCGCCGACTTAAATTCCCCTTGTGCTCCAAAATTTTCACCCGCAAGCGGTTCATAGGTGAATACACCGATTCAAAATCTTTTTCAGGAGCGAGCATTTTCAAAGAAACCTCAGAGGGAATTTCAATATTCACGCTCATTCTGTCTGCGTAATAGCCAGCCAAAGCGATTAAATCCGGGCTTGCGCCCGGTATGGCTTTTAGGTGAATGTAGCCGCCAAACCTGTGCTCTTCGCGCAAACTTTTTGCAACTCTTATTAAAGCCTCCATTGTATAGTCTGGGTTTTTGATAACACCTGAACTTAAAAACAAGCCTTCAATATAATTCCTTTTATAAAACTCAATGGTTAGATTAACAACTTCATGCACCTTGAATGTGGCTCGCGGCGTGTCGTTGCTTTTGCGATTTGCACAGTAGGCACAGTCGTAAACGCACACGTTGGTGAGTAAAATTTTGAGCAGCGAAATGCAGCGCCCGTCTTCTGTGAACGAGTGGCATACGCCTGCAGGGCAAGAGTTCCCAAAACCGCCTTTTTGCGTTGTTCTAGAGCCTCCACTAGAGGAGCAAGACACATCGTATTTGGCGGCACCGGCCAAAATTTCCAATTTTTGCAAGATTTCCATAAAAAACACCTGTTAAATACCTGAACAAATGTTCAATATAGAAAATTAGAAAACGTTTGGGGCGTTGCGGGGTGTCCCCGCACAGGGCAAACGCATCTTATTTTCACAACATTTCATTTTGGTAATAATTTTCTCCACCCCTTTCAATGCTTCCACATGTTTCACTCAATCCCGCAACTTTGAGCACGCCTTCCCGAATTT
>JAITUM010000056.1 GCA_031286305.1 Candidatus Fibrimonadaceae bacterium
TGCGCTTCACATTGCCCATCATTTCGCTAGCTTTGAGCATATTCCTCGGATGCATGCCTTTATATCACACATATGAATATCACATTATTGAGGTTACGGGGATTCCTGCTGAGTACAACAAGCGAACGGGATATGTTCGCATCGGCTCAGAAATAATGCAGGGTCAAGGAGGAGAAACTATAAGTGATGGAAAATTTATTGGAACAATTTGCCCTGAAGCTTGTGGTAATTTTCTTTGGTATGGTTCTGGAAGTTTTCCAATTATTATAATGATACTTGAAGATACAATAAGTGATGTTTCTATGTTACCCAAAGATAATGTTTTTATATATACGAACGGCGAAACTTTTCAGGAGCTCCAAATTGATATATGCACTATAACAGGAAATATAAATGATTTGCCATCTGATTTTTTCGATAAGCTGCCTAAAATTGAATTTTTCACGCCTATAAAAGAAAATACGGTTACAGTAATAGAATTCGATAAATTGCAAAAGTTAGATTATACAGGGTGCGAGTTGGAAGAGCTCTGAGGATAGACATATGAAAAAACTCTTAACTTTTGCTGTTGCGTTGTTTGCATTATCTTTTGTGTCTTGCACTGAAGGTGATTTTAAAAAGGATTGTTCGCTGGATCGTCCTGAGTTTGCATGTGATGTAAGATATGAAAAGGAATACACGTATGTTAGTAAAATTTACATATCAGATGAATCTATGTTCTTCAAAATTAACGAAGAAACTATGCTTGAAGTTGGAGCTATGCGCGATGGGAAAGTTGTTTTAACTCTGCCGGAAAATGTAGATTCGCGTTTTTTAGAACCTGCAGGAATGTACGCTGAACCCTCAAATGTTGAAGTATGGTTTTATAAGGAGCCACTAAGATTAGTGGCTATCAATGGATCGCATACAGAAGATTTAGTGTACCAAAAAGGAGGAGGAAACGAAACTGAATATCATAGAATTTACTATTGGTATTTTTCTAAAGATGCCAAAATTAGCGAGACCCAATATAATTCTGAAACGGATACTTACGAATGCGTTTATAACATTGACGCAAAAAAAGGCTGGAATAAAGTTTATTTCTATACAAACATTGCTGAGGGAAAAATTTGTTATACAACCGACTTGAACAAAGCACCGGATGATTTAAGGTGGCTTGCTGGTCCTCAAGGCTACTTTAGGATAGACATATGAAAAAACTCTTAACTTTTGCTGTTGCGTTATTTATTTTCCTTTTTACATCTTGCTCAGAAGACATTGGTGATTGTTTGTCGGAAACCGAACAGGCGTGTGATTTTACGACTGGAAAGATATACACGGGTAGCGGTAAAATTTATATGGTGTCCAGCGAAGAAGCTATGCTTGAGGTTGGAACTATGAGTAACGGAAAAGTCACTCTTGCCCTGCCGGAAAATGTAGATTCACGCTTTCTTAGAGAACTATATCAAACCATACTGGGCGGTCCAATGTTTTTTTTGGGAATGTATCCCGACTCCTCAGATGCTAAAGTATGGACTGATATGGAGCCGCTAAGATTAGCGGATAATAGCGGGAAACATATAGGAAATTTAGAACATTTAGGATTATTAGGCGAAGAAGAAGATATTTATAGTAAAATTTACTATTGGTATTTTTCTAAAGATACCAAAATTAATTACCCTAATGATCTTGAATGCGTGTTTCATATTGATGCAAAAAAAGGTTGGAATAAAATTTATTTCTCTACAAACTTTGCTGACAAAACTTGCTATACAACCGATTTGAGCAAAGCGCAGAATGGTTTCATGTGGGTTGTTAGCCCTCCAAATAGGTGAAGTAATTTTCTAACTTACTTCCAGTGCCTTTAAAAAGAATTATAATAGCGTTTTTGATTTGTCTGCTGCCGCAAGTAGTTTTTGCTAACAAGAACTTCAAATCCACTTCCCGCTACCGCTACAAAGCCGAAACTGGAGCATACATTGAGGTCTCTAGAAACGAAGTCTTTTCAATATGCCCTGATAAAGAAATCCAGGGCACTTGGATAAGCGAGCATTCGGTGGCATTGAATGCAGAAAACTGCATCTCGGTTCAGGCATCAAATCTTGCAGGAACTTTTCGGGTGTTATTTCTGCAAAACAGTGGGCGCATGGATACTGTTCAGGTTCTAGTTGCCCAAAGTTATATACAGATGGGAGATTATTCGCACAGGGTATGGGTTGACGATCCTATGCCGGAGGAGTGCAAATATGGCAATGTATGCATAGAATCGGACTATGGTCATTACGAGAACAAAAAGTATATCCAGTCTCTTATTGTAGATAAAACGGAACTCACAATGGGAGATGCTCGGTATTATTCAGAATTTGGCGTAAGGCTTAATGCCATATCGCTGTCTATTCAATATCCGTCTAATGAAGATTTCAAAACATCCATGAGAGCTTATGTGGAAGTTTATAACCCGTGGAAGTTTGCGAATATGCGTAGCAAGCTGGAAGGTTTGGATACGGTTTATATTTTTACTCCGGAGGGAGAAAGAAGTTTCAGCAATTTTACTCTTGATACCAGCGCATCCGGATATCGTTTGCCTTTTAAGGATGAATGGGGCATGCTTATGCGCGCCGGCGCATCTACTCGCTATTATTGGGGTGATGAAGAAGACTCTCTAACTGTTTCTCGTTATGCTTGGGTGCGTCCTCTTTGTTGCATTCAGCATAAAGTGGCGCAAAAGCAACCCAACGCTTTCGGACTTTACGATATGATTAGCCCAAACAATACTTACGATGCATCGGGAGATGGTCGAATTTGTTCTCGAAGTCCGCTTGACAATCAAATGCAAGAGTGTCGTTTTTTGGCTGGCAAAGTGGCCAGCCGAGTTGAAAGCGACAGAATGCTGTGCTTTAGTGACGGACGTACGGAAAAATGTGAAAAAAGTTTTAGAAATGACTTCTTTTCCACCAGCATCCGCCTCCTCCGCAAAACCCCAAAACTGCACAAACTGGACAAGTTTTAATGCGTTTTGACCTACCCATAGTTTTAATCGGAATTATCGGGCTTCAAGCACTAATTTCTTGTTCCCCTGATGTCATTGAAGATGAAACTCCAATATAGGAATGACAACGAAATTTATATGTCAGATGAGCCTATGTTTGCCAAATTTACTGAAACCATGCTGAAAATTGGATATGTACAATGCGGAAAAGTTATCCTCATTCTGCCGGAAAATGTAGATTCGCGCTTTCATGAAGATGAGGAAGTCAGGACACTAAATCCCGGCTGCATACAACCCAAGCGACAGTGCTACGCTTGTGTTGTATGAATGAGCTTCCGGAGACATGGGGATTTTTAACACGGAATCGCAAAACTTCCTTATATACGAAGGAAGACCTTTGTCTTCGCCGCCTATAGCCATAACCAAGTGATCTGAAAATTTAAAATCTACTATAGAAGTTTCGGAATTCCCATCCAAACCAATAATCTGATAACCCGCCTCCTTAAGCTCATTCAAAGCAAACTCAAGATTCCCCGGGCGGCAAATATCCATTTTTTCCAAAGCGCCCGCTGCACATCGCTCAACGGTTGGAGTAAGCCCGCAAGAACCTTTGGCCGGAAGCAACATTAAGCGAACGCCAAGCGCAAGCGATGAACGAATGCAAGCACCTAGATTATGAGGGTCTTCCAAATTCGCGGCCACCACAACCTTGCAGGGAATATTGTTCTGCTTTGCCTCCAGCAAAATTTTTCTGGTATCGTTCCAAGGCATAACAGGTTTTTCATGGCAAAGAGCAACAACACCGTTGTGCCTTTGGGTTAGCTTATCTAAAATTTTTTCTTCCACCTGCTGAACATGCACATTTGCCTGCTGCGCCAACTTTTGCAATTCATACAGTTTTGCGTTTCCGCTTTTAAGCCTAAATAACACACGGTGAACAAGCCTGGGCTTTTTTCGTAAAAGATCTTCTACATCCCTCGCTCCGCCAATGGCACGCTGTTGTTTGGAAAATTCATTCATAAAACTAATGTAGCAAATGCGGTAAATGTTGATTAACTGTTAGTGGCTAGTGGTCAGTGGTCAGTGGCTAGAAATTTGCTCAAAAACAATGATTTAAGCATTTTACTAGTCACTAGCCACTAGTCACTACATTAAGTTAAGCGTTGATTACTGCGGATTTTCTATTTTGCAAAATCTATGGATGCTTCACCTGTGCAGCTCGCTTGGCTAAAAAATAACAACGTCTGGGACAAAGATGCTGCAAGCCCTCCTATTAAAAAAGTTCATGTGAAAAAAATAAGAAAAAAAGGAAAGAAAACTCTTGCAAAAGAAGTTTCAGCAGATTCGGAAATTGACTTGCATGGGCTTGGGATTGAAGAGGCGCTTTGCAAGGTTGAGCTTGAGCTTGCGCTTGCTAAAAAAAACAATTGGAAGCAAATTAGAATAGTTCATGGCATAGGAGCAAAGTCCGGTGGCACAATTCGCAAAATTCTGGAGCAAAAATTTCGCTCCGAATGGAGCTGGGTCAGCCAATACCGCTATGAAAGAAACAACAGAGGCTCCAGCCTAGCAACGCTTTAGTCGTTCCACTCCCTATACCCAACACCCTTCCCGCTTTGCATTTCGCTGGTGAATCGCCAAAGGCGAGTAATCATTAATTACTATGTAAACGCTGATTTACTCGCTTGGGTATAGGGTATGGGGTGTGGGGTATAGGGAACTGCACAAATAAACGGCTAAATCTGCTTAAAAACAATGTTTTTTGCATTGCCTATACCCTATACCCCATACCCTATACCCAAACATTGAGTTAATCATTAATTACTATATTAAAAACATGCGTATTATTTTATTGGTTTTTATTGCCCTTTTGTTGTCTTGTTCTTCCGTGGAAAAGCGGCAAGCCGTTAGAGCAGACCATGAAAGTGATATGAACATTCCCGCTGTAGATGACCTTATCGTTACAATGAAAAAAGAGTATATAGAGCGTTGCTACATGCCGGTTATGAAGAGAATACCGTCTAATGCACCCAGACCATGCGAAACCCAGCTGTTTCAAATGCTGGAACGCAGGTATTCTATGAATTATACCCAAGAACATGTGGATATGGCCGCAGATGAGCTGTTTTTTAGAGATGTTGAAGTTAGACTAAAGCAAAAAATAAAAGACGAACCCGGCTTGCGTAGAGCTGTTGGTAGAAGGTTCAAAAACATAGACGAAATGATGGACTACTACAAACCAAGGTATACCTTCAGAAAAAACGGCTAAAATTGTCGATTAAACATGGCCGTTAAAGATAAATCCCTTTTTGCCCTCTCTTGGCCTCTGATAGTGACTTTCGGTATTGGAATGTCGCTTCCAATGCTGGATAGTTGGTTTCTTTCCAGACGCTCAGTAGAGGCAGCCGCAGGTGTAGGCGCTTTGCTGCCGGTTATCGGCACGCTGTTCATGGCAATACACGCTTTTTCGCAGGCAGGAGCAAGCATAGCGTCGCAGTTCTTGGGCGGCAACAGACCTCGCCATGCTCAGGTCACCCAAACGCTTGTGATAGCTGGTAGCGCGATTATAGGGTTTGTTATGGGAATAATGCTTTGGTTCTCAGCACCGCTAATTGTTTCGCTAATGGGGCTTAGCGGAGAGCCTGCAGATGCAGCTACTAAATTTCTCCACACCATTGCACCTGCTATTGTGTTCAGGTCTTTGCAGGGAACCTTAACAAGCCTGATTGCAACGCATGGCCGCACTATATGGAACCTGTTCTCGAACATTGTGATGCTCTTGGTTAATGTGGTTTTGAACTTCATATTTTTGGAAGGTTATTTTGATGTTCCGGAATTTTTGCAAGGTGTTTATGGCGTGGCAGTAGCAACTAATGTGGCTTGGATTGTTGCTGCAATAATGTTGTGGATTGTGCTGATTTATTCGCTTGAGCATAAAGCTAAAATAAGAGATGTTAAAAAGGGATATTATGTGCTTTTGCCGGAGTGGCTGCGCATTGGTGTGCCGGCGGCCATTGAGCCTGTTAGCTTTCAGTTGTTTCAGGTTTTTGTTATAGCTTTGTTTGTGAGGCTTGGTGATGTTGAAATTGCGTCAAGGGTTTTTGCAGGAGCTTTTGCCATGTGCGCTGTGGTGCTGAGCGTTGGTCTCGGTAGCGGAAGCCAAATTTTGGTGGCGCATTTGGTTGGCAACAAGGAATTTGACAAAGCAAATAAAAGAATGCACCAGAGCCTTATTTGGAGCAGCTCAAGTGCGTTTGTTGTGGCTATAGCGGTGGCTTTTACAGGGCAGCATTTGTTGAAATTTTATACGGATGATCCTAAAATTTTGCTACTCGGCGGTATGTTGCTTTGGTGCGATGTTGTGCTGCAACCGTTTAAGGCTGCCAATATAGTTATTACAAATGCGCTTAGAGCTTCGGGTGATTCTGCGTTTCCGGCGGTGTATGGAACCATATCAATGTGGACTTTGGGGCTTGGCACCACCTTGTTCCTGTGCTTTGGCTTGGAACTCGGAGCTGTGGGTCTGTGGCTTGGAATGGCATCGGATGAATTTTACCGCTCCATTGTGAACTACATTCGCTGGCGTAAAGGAAAGTGGAAAAGCAAAGGTGTTATTAAATAATGCCGGAAATTTTACAAAAACCATTGTTTTTAAGCAAATCTACCCTTTACTCCCCGCTCCCTACTCCCCAAACAATCAAATTAGCGCTTTCAGCAAAAAAAACGTCCTTTTTTTTCAAAAATAATTTATATTTAGTAGGATATGGTCAATTCGATTGCTAGACAGAGTTGCTCGCATTTTAAGAAGGAACGCGAAAACGTTTCCGTGCCTGAGGTTATTTAATGAAAATCATTTTTGTAGTGGATGATAGCGCGGTTAATTTAACCAAAGCGAAGCAAGCTTTGGAAGGCAGATATCGCGTTTTAACCCTGCTTTCAGCTGAAAAAATGTTCACTCTTATTGAGAAAATTACGCCGGATCTCATTTTGCTTGATGTTGAAATGCCGGAAATGGATGGTTTTACCGCTTTGCAAAAATTAAAGGAAGATAGTAGAACAAAACATATTCCTGTGATATTTTTAACGGCTTTTAGCGATGAATCTAGAGAAACACGGGGTTTTGAATTGAAAGCGGTGGATTTTATAGCAAAACCTTTCTCAACACCTGTTCTGTTAAACCGAATTTCACACCATCTGCACATAGAAGGGCTTGTTAATGAGCAAACGAAGATGCTAAAGCACAAAACACAGCAACTTGAGCAGCTAAATACCAGCATAATATCAATTATAGCCGAATTGGTGGAAAACCGCGACAAACTGACAGGCGGGCACATTGAACGTTCAACAAAGTATTTGAGATTACTAATCAATGCAATGTTGGAACGCGGAGTTTATGCCGAAGAATTGCAAGACTGGGATAAAGAGGCTGCCATTGCTTCTGCAAGATTGCACGATGTTGGCAAAATTAAAATTTCAGATTTGATTTTGAACAAACCCGGCAAGCTCACAGCAGACGAATTTGAATTGATGAAAAGCCACGCTGCTGAAGGAGAGCAAATTATAGACCACATGATTACGCAAACAAATGGCGGACTTTTTTTGCATTATGCAAAGTTTTTTGCCGGTTACCATCACGAGCACTGGGACGGCAACGGCTACCCACGCAAATTGAAAGGTACCGAAATACCTTTGCAAGGGCGCTTAATGGCTATTGTAGATGTTTATGACGCACTCGTTTCAGCGAGAGTTTATAAACCGGCATTCTTGCATCAAGAAGCGGTACGCATTATAATGTCCGAAAAAAACAAACATTTTGATCCTAAGATAGCAGATGTATTTTTTGAAGTTCACACTCAGTTTGAGGCAACATCAAAGGGTTTATGAGAGAGACAAGAACACAAAAAGTACTGGAAAATAATGTAAAAGTATTCACTATGCGACAGTCCTATGTACTAACGCTTCTTGTGCTGCTTGCTTTTGGATTAATGGTATTTTTTAGTTACTCATATGTGAGCGATATTGAACGCAAGCATCTTATAAACAGTGTGGACAACGCATTTGACAATGCCAAAATGAAAATTAATGCTGATCTGCAAGAACCTAAAACCATGCTGGCCGGAATTTCGGGGAATATCCGGACTATGATTTTAAACAAAGAGAACGATAAACTGCAGGATTATTTTATTCGAGCTGTCCATTTATTAGAAAATGATGATTTTTTAGACGGTTTTGATGGTCTTTACGGTCGTATCTTTGACTACGGTGATTTTGACGGCCAAGGTCGGAGTTTACCGGAAAATTATGATATGGAAAGTCGTCCTTGGTATACTGCTGCATTAGAAGCAAACGGAAAAATTGCCGTGACACAGCCCTATGTTAACCTTCGTTCAGGTAATATGGTTGTAACATATTCATGCCTCATTTTTAATAAGGAAAGCGAAGCCATTGGTATTATTGCTCTGAGCATGCAACTAAGCAGAATTGGCAAATACATCACCGAGTCTCATCTTTATAAGGGTAGCTATGGAATATTAACAGACGAGAAATTTAGAGTGGCAGCCCATCCGTCTCCATTGTATTTAGGCAGAGAATTGCGCGATATGAACGATGGATCTTCTATTGAACGAGCTTTGAGAGCCGGCAAGGAAGTGGTTGAATTTAGAACAACAGATTATTTGGGTAATCCGGCAGTTCTTTTTGTTCGAAATATTAAAAGCGAAAAAATTCAAAACAACTGGTATTTGGGAATTTTAATACCGGAAAAAAAATATAATGAAAATTTGAGCAACATGATGAAAGTCTTGGTCACGCTGGGTATTATAATGTCTATAATGCTTAGTCTCATTTTGTTGCGCACTATATTTGCAAAAATCAAAACCGATGAACTTGTTCAAACCATATTGGATGTGACACCGCTTGGCCTGAGTATTTGGGATAAGAATTTTAAAAACATAGGCACCAATGAAGAAACGCTTAGATTGCTTAGTTTGCCTTCCGAGAAAGAATATGCAAACAGATTTTTTGAGCTTTCGCCGGAGTATCAGCCGGATGGAAAGCCGTCTAAGGAAAAGGTTTTGGAATTTTTTAAACAAGCCTTTGATGAGGGTTACTGCCGTTTTGAGTGGATGCATCAAAAATTAAACGGCAGTCAGATACCGTGCGAAGTTACCCTTATTCGCATTGATTATAAAGGTGATTTTGCTGTTGTGAGCTACACGCAAGATTTGCGGGAGTTTAAAACCGTAATAGCAAAAATACGTGAGGCGGATGAACGCACACAGCTCATGCTCGACTCCACTCCGCTGGGCATAACGTTTTGGGATAAAAATATTAACCTTGTTGATTTCAATTACGAAGCAGCGCGGGTGCTTGGCATATTCAACAAACAGGAATATCGCGAGAAATTTCAAGAAACGGTGCCGGAATACCAGCCCGATGGGAAAAAATCTACTGAAAAACTTATTGAAATTATTAACATTGCATTCAAGGAAGGTTACAGCCACACCGAGTGGCATCATAATACCGTGCATGGCGAAACTATAGCGTTTGATGCAATGGCTGTTCGACTCAAATACAAAGGCGATGATATTGTGGTTGTGTACTGCCGCGATATGCGCGAAGTTAATATTGCAATGGAAAAAATGCGTGAAGCAGACGCACGAGCACAGATATTGCTCAATGCTGCGCCAATAAGCTGCACCTTGTTCGATGAAAACCATCAGGTGATAGATTGCAATAATGAAGCCTTAAAACTCTTCAAAATATCTTGCAAAAAGGAATACAGCAAAAACTTTTTCAAAAAGTACACGCCAAAAACTTTGCCGGACGGAACTTCAACAATTAAAAGAGCCGTTGAAGTTGCAAAAAAAGCACTTGAGAACGGTTACTGCCGCTTTGAATGGGCGCACCTTGATGCAGACGGTGAAGAGGTACCTTGCGAAGTCACGCTTGTGCGCGTTAGGTACAAAGGAAAAGATGTTTTGGCAGGTTATGTAAAGGATTTGCGCGAATTCAGGGCTATGATAAAGGAAATGCGCAAGGCCGAGATTGCAGAAGCAAGCAATAAGGCAAAGAGCAAATTCTTGGCCGCCATAAGCCACGAAATACGCACGCCCATGAATGCGATACTGGGCATTACGGAAATTCAGCTACAAAATGAAATGCTTCCGGCTTCCATAAAAGAAGCCTTTAACAAAATTTATAATTCAGGCGACATGCTGCTTGGCATTATCAACGATATACTTGATTTATCTAGAATAGAAATGGACAGGATGGAAATTAATCCTGTGAAATACGAAGTTGCAAGCCTTATTAACGATACCGTGCACTTGAACATGATGCGCAATAGCAAACCCGTGGAGTTCTGCCTTAGCGTGAATGAAAACGTGCCGACTTTGCTGCTTGGAGACGAACTGCGCATTAAACAAATTTTGAATAATTTGCTCTCCAATGCTTATAAGTACACAGATGAAGGTTCTGTTAAGCTGGCTGTGAATGTTGAAACGGAAAATACCGAAGAAGGGCATGTTACGCTTGTTTTCCGCGTGAGCGATACCGGGCAGGGAATGACAACGGAACAAATGGACAGGTTATTCACCACCGAGTATACACGCTTTAATTTGGAAGCCAACCGCGCAATTGAAGGAACGGGGCTTGGCATGAGCATTACTTATCATCTTATAAAAATAATGAATGGTACCATTTCTGTAGAAAGCAAACCGAATGAAGGAACAAGTTTTACAGTGAGTTTGCCGCAAAAAACGGTTAATTCTGAAATTCTGGGCAAAGATCTGATTGAGAATTTGGAAAGCTTCCGCATAAGCAGTTCGGCGCGAATGAAGAAGGCGCAGATAATACGTGAATATATGCCCTACGGCAAAGTGCTGATTGTTGATGATGTGGATTCCAATTTGTATGTTGCCAAAGGTTTGATGGCGCCTTATGGTTTGTCTATTGATGTTGTTCCCAGCGGTTTTGAAGCTATTGAAAGAATTAAGACCGGCAATGTTTATGATGTTGTGTTTATGGACCATATGATGCCTAAAATGGACGGTGTGGAAACCACAAAAAACATACGCGAAATGGGTTATAAAGAACCGATTATAGCACTAACGGCAAATGCTATAGTTGGGCAGGCAAAATTTTTCCTTGAGAACGGTTTTGATGAGTTTATATCAAAGCCCATAGATATGCGGCAGCTTAATGCGGTTCTGAACAAATTCATTCGCGGCAAGCAATCTCCGGAAATTATAGCCGAAGCGCGAAAGCAAAAACAAAACCAGGAAGAAGCAGTTTTCCGGAGCGGAATTTCTCCGTCTGATCCGGCATTGCACAGCGTTTTTCTTTTAGACATCAAAAAAGCTTTGCCTGTGATAGAGGAGACTTTCAAAAACATAGACAGCATAAGCGACGAAGATTTGCACTTGTTCACAATCAGCGTGCACTCCATGAAAAGCTCACTTGCAAACATAGGAGAGGCTATTGCCTCTAAGCTTGCGTTTGCCTTGGAAAAAGCCGGAAAAGAGCGAAACATAAAAGCTATAAAAATGCAAACACCGGTGCTGATAGATGATATACGCAGCATAAAGACAAAGATTGAGTCTGAAAAGAAAGTTGCATCTGCAAATGCTGATGAAGACCCCGGATTTTTACGCGAGCAGTTGCGAATTATTTGCTGTGCCAGCGCAGACTACGATGAAAGACCTGTTAAGTTAGCACTTGATGCCCTGAAAAAATTATCTTGGAAAGAAAAAACCCGTTCTCTTATAGATAAGATTGATGAGCAGTTACTGTATGGTGATTTTGAAGAAGTACGCAGACTAGCCGCAGAGCAATTATGAAAAAGAAAAGTACCTTTATACGGCACTCGTTTTACACGCAAATATTTTTGGCGCTCTTAGTTTTTGGATTAATGATTGTTTTAATTTCTTTGTATGCGCTCGGATATTTTGCTGATACAAATAATTATATAATAGCGATTTTCGCAATAGGTTCTGTGGCGGCTATGGCACTTTGTTTTTTTCAATTGCGTGCTCTGAATTCGTATGCCGGCAGAATACGAGAAACAGAAAATTTGAAACAGTCAAAAAAGTCTTTAATGAATATATTGAATGGAATTAATGCAATGGTATACGCTAATGACCCGGAAACCGGAGAACTGCTTTTTGTAAACGACTCTATGAAAAAACATTATAACATTCAAGGAGATCCGGTTGGGCAGCGATGTTTTGAAGTGTTTCAGCAGGGCATATATGAAAGATGCGAGTTTTGCCCTTGCCATCAACTTGATAAGGATCCGAGTAAAATCATTGAATGGGAGGAGCACAGCACTTTAACCAAGCGCGTATATCGCAATACGGATTGTTATATAGAATGGTTTGGAAACAAGAAAGTTCACCTCCAGTCTTCTGTTGAAATCACGGAATTAATTATTGCAAAAGAACAGGCTATTCAGGCAAGCCAGGCAAAGAGCAAATTTCTTGCGGTGATGAGCCACGAAATTCGCACACCCATGAATGCAATACTCGGCACTACCGAAATTCAGCTGCAAAATGAAATGCTTCCGGTGTCCATAAAAGAGGCCTTTTACGATATTTACAATTCCGGCGATTTATTAATAGGCATTATTAGCGATATACTCGACTTGTCTAGAATAGAAGCCGGCAAAATGGAACTTTACCCTATAAAATACGAAGTAGCAAACCTCATTAACGATGTTGTGCATTTGAACATTATGCGCAATAGCAAACTCATAGAATTTAACCTTAACATAAATGAAAATACGCTTGCCACATTGATTGGCGATGAATTGCGCATTAAGCAAATTTTGAACAACTTGCTATCTAATGCTTATAAATACACAGAAACCGGAAATGTGGAGCTGTCCGTTAATATTGAAACGGAAAACGTTGAGCCGGGATATGCGGCACTTGTTTTTGGCATAAAGGATACCGGTCAGGGAATGACTCAAGAGCAGATAGATGTGCTGTTTACCACAGAGTATTCTCGTTTTAACCAGGAGGCTAACCGCTCAATTGAAGGTGTGGGGTTAGGCCTTAACATCACCTGGCGTTTGGTGCAAATAATGAACGGAACAATTTCTGTTGAAAGCAAACCGAATGAGGGAACAAACTTCACTGTGCGCTTGCCGCAAAAAACAATTGATTCTAAAGTTTTGGGGAAGAAACTTATTGAAAGCCTGCAAGATTTCCGCATAAGCAGTTCATTTCAAATTAAAAGAACGCAGATAATACGCGAGCATATGCCCTATGGCAAAGTTTTGATTGTTGATGATGTGAATTCCAATCTGTATGTAGCCAAAGGTTTGATGATTCCTTATGGTTTGTCTATTGATGCTGCCAGTAGCGGTTTTGAGGCTATTGAAAAAATTAAGGCGGGCAATGAATATGATGTTGTGTTTATGGATCACATGATGCCTAAAATGGACGGCATGGAAACTGTAAAAATTATTCGTGATATGGGATACAAGAAACCTATTGTGGCATTAACGGCGAATGCTGTGGTTGGGCAAGCGAAAATTTTCCTTGAAAGCGGCTTTGATGAATTCATTTCAAAACCTATAGATATACGGCAGCTTAACGCAATTCTGAACAAACTCATTCGTGATAAACAAACTCCCGAAACTATTAATGAGGCTCGTAAACAGAAGCTGAACATGAATAGCGGACCGCAAAACATCACGCCCGAAGCAGCTGCCTTGCTTTCCATTTCTTTGCTTGATTTTAAAAAGACTTTGCCGGTTATAGAAAATATTTTCTATAATATAGAGAATGCAACGGCTAAAGAATTGCAGATGTTTACAATCAGTGTGCATTCCATGAAAAGCGTTTTGAGAAATATCGGCGAAGTTGCAGCCTCAGAGCTGGCTTTTGCTTTGGAAAAAGCGGGCAGAGAGCATAATAGAGAGGCAATTAAATCGCAGACCAAAGTGTTGCTTGATGAACTGCATAAAATTGTCGCTAAGATTGAGGTTAAAAAGCAGGAACCGGAAAATGCTGACGAAAATCAAAGCCAATTGCGCGAGCAGTTGTTAATTATTTGCCAAGCTTGCGCAAATTACGATGAAAGACCTGTTAAGGTTGCGCTTGAAATTTTGAAAAGCACGACTTGGAAAAAAGAAACTCAGGCTCTTATAAGCAAAATTGATGAACATATGTTATACGGCGACTTTGAAGAAGTGCGGCGTTTAGCTGTGGAAAATTTGTAAATATGCTACCCTGTAATGCAAATTTTATTTCAAATGCAAAAATTTTAAACCATTTGTTCCCCAAGCCACTCTTCAAAATCCATTGTATTACCGGATAAGTTATAAGTTTTTGACATGTTTCTAAGAACCGTTTCGGTATTCGGATGTTCTAATCCGAGTTTACTTAAAAGTATACGATATGCTTTTACATACCACTCAAGGGCTTTGGCATAGTCGCCTTGGTCGTGAAAAACTAACGCCATGTTGTTATAGGTAGTCGCAGTATACGGATGCTCATTGCCTAAGGCTTTTTCGCAAATTGCCAAAGCATAACCATAATACTCCAATGCCTTGACATAATCGCCCTGGTCGTGAAAAACTACCGCCATGTTATTATAGGCAGTCGCAGTATCCGGATGCTCATTGCCTAAAACTTTCTCATAAATTGCCAAAGCACAACCATAATACTCCAATGCCTTGGCATAATCGCCCTGAACACGAAAAACTGCCGCCATGTTGTTATAGGTATTCGCAGTATCCGGATGCTCATTGCCTAAGGTTTTCTCGTCAATTACCAAAGCATAACCATAATACTCCAATGCCTTGACATAATCGCCCTGAACACGAAAAACTACCGCCATGTTGTTATAGGTAGTCGCAGTATCCGGATGCTCCTTGCCTAAGACTTTCTCAAAAATTGCCAAAGCATTAAAATACCATTCCAATGCACGGTTGTAGTTCCCAAGATTATAACTTCCAAATCCTCCCACATGATATAAGTATGCAATCTGTTCTTGTTCTTCATTAGTGGTCATAATCGTTTTCGCAATATTCAAAAATACTTCTACATGAGGCGTTAGGTCTAAAAAACGATTATGACTTTCTATATCCCCATATTTAAAATTATACGCTTTTCCGAAAAGCGACAAACAACACTGTGCCCATTGCAACTCATTGCCTATCTTATTGCGCACAACTTCCTGCAACAATCGATGCATAGAATAACCTTTACCATCCTCCTGTTTATTTAAAAGAGAATATCGGGTTAATTGATTCCAAATATAATTTCTATCCAAACGATCTGCCATCATTTCTTTCAATGGCAATGGTAATAACTCTGAATTTTCACTAAACAAAGTTTCATCAATATTTTCCGGTGCCATATAAGAACACAAATACAACAACTGCAAGGAAGCTTCTTGCTCTATCTTTTTAATAGATATTTCTAGAGTTGCGGCAACTGAGCTTTCATAGTTGGTCACTCTATCAATTTTTTCCAATACCTTAAGCCCATAATCTTCAAACAAAGACAAATACTCAGTATATGTAATCTTGTTGGTTTTAATGTAGGTGGCCGCTTGCTCTAGCGCTAAAGGAAAATATCCTAAACAGCCTGCTAGTTTTGAAGCATTTGGAGAGTCTTCAATTCCCGTGCGCTTTTCTAAAAAAGCAACGGCTTCTTTTTCTTTTAAAACATCTATACGAATTACATTTCCAATATCATTATACGCGTTTCTCGTAGTTATTAAAATATTTTCGTGATTGTTTTTTGGCAGCCAAGTCGTATTTCCGGCAATGTTATCGGCGTTGTCATAAATAAATAGCCACTTGCTGTTAGAATTCATCCAACTTAAAACCGTTTCAATAATCAATTCATTATTTTGCTGCTCTTCATTCAATAGTTTCATTCTTACGGCAAATTTTTTATATGACATTAGCACGG
>JAITUM010000080.1 GCA_031286305.1 Candidatus Fibrimonadaceae bacterium
CCCGGTTATCCGGAAAAACTTACAAGAACAACTTGGGTAATCACCGGAATACTTAGTGATTTAGACAACATGGTATCAACGGTAGAATTATTGGAAGCATGGGGCATTGAGGCAAAAATACCGGAAAAATATCTGTTGTTGGAAGATGAGAGAAATATTTTAACCGAAACGGAACAAAAAATAAAACTGGAGGATTCAGATGGCTGATGAGCTTGAAACAGGACTTAAAATTTCAGAACTGCCGGACTACAGAGGTGGCTTTAAACAGGCAGTTGAAGATAACGCAATGTTCCCTGTTGCTATTGATGAAGAATCAAACGCAAAGTTAGGTGTAAAAGAACTGTCTATTTACACAAGTCACCTTATACAAGCCGCTCTTAGCGGCACCGCCGAACAGGAAGATTTGGAAAGGCTTAAGCAAAGGGTAACGCAAAACGAGCAAAAAATCGAATGGCTGGAAGGTTCCATTTACGACGACACTGCTGTGCGTGAGTTAATAGCGCAAGAGGCAAATACCCGGCAAAACGCAGATAGCAATTTGCAAATGCAGTTAAACGCTCATAGAGGGCAGGGCGGCGCTTTAACCCACTACAATTTTGGAAAAGCATCAAACCAGATTTCGCTACAAGAATTTCTTGGATACGCAATGCCTAATATATGGGGCTTAGGCGGAACATTTACATACAACTCAAGCAATCCCAGCCAAAGCACTTATGTATTGAACGAGCACACTTACGAAGCAAGCGATATATTCAACGCCACATGGGTGCGCAATGATTTTGACAATTACACTTTGCAGCTCATAAACACACCGGATACAGCACCTCCGATATTTGCCATTGAAAACATAGGGCAAATATCCGTTAGCCATGCTACAAACAGTTTGGCAGGCATAGTAATGGGCAATGATGTTGATTTGGGTGTGGTAGTGGATCATACCGGCAAAATGAGCGTTAAGGGTTTGCAAACTGCATTGAATGCCAAACAGAACATGTTGAATCGAACTGTGTCTTTGACCGGTAAGGTAACAGGTAGTGCCACAGATACGGGCGGTAATGTTTCTATTGCAACAAATGTTGCATTGACTAAAGCTGATGTTGGGCTTGGAAATGTTGATAACACAAGTGATGTAAGCAAACCCATCAGCACCGCTACGCAGAATGCTTTGAATGGGAAGCAAAATACGCTAACAGCAGGAGCGAATGTGCAAATTAGTGGCAGTACTATTTCTGCTACCGATACCATACAAATACGGAGATGGTGGGGTACATGGACTAGTGGGGCAGCCAATGCGATTGGTGATGTTGTAGCCCACAATAATAATCTCTATCTCGGCGTAGGGGACATGGGAGGGAACACAACGGTGCCACCTGACAACACGACCAGGTGGAGACTGTTTGATGGCAGGGCACTCATCACAAATAAAGATTTTACGGTTCACGCTGTGACTGCTGAAACCGGATGGGTGCCTGTGATGGGCAGGTTTATATCTTGCAATATAAGTCAAACGCAAATGGGAGGCACACTTTGGGGCTGTTATTTAGACCTACAGGGGAATACGAACTTATCAAATTTTGTTCAAGTGGGAATGACTTTCACAATTAGGGGACTAGCAAACTTTAACGCAACAATAGCAGGTGATAAACGAAGCAGACCTTTTCTTGTTTGGAAAAGCGCAAATGAGTTCTGGTCTGGAGGAAACAAAATGGAATATTACAACTTCACCAGCTACAATTCAGCTAGTACCGTCACTACTTCATTCAATTACAATGTGAGGATAATTAATTTAGCTGTTCTTGGCGTCAGCGGAATTAATGTATTTTTTGGGAGATTTTGCGAATGAGAACTATAATAGAATTACTGCTAACAAATAATTGTAATAAAAAATGTGATTATTGCATAGCTAAATCTGATGACAAAGAATACGCTGCCATGTCTGTCAAAACTAATGAATATGGGGATTTTAAGTTATCTGCTGGTATAATTAATACAGAGCAGTTGAAGCGTTGGCTTTTGTTTCAAAAAGACTACTGGCAAAACATTCAGTTAATAATAACGGGTGGCGAACCGACTATCGTTAGACATTATACAGAATTTATTGAATGGGCTTATCAAA
Organism: Candidatus Fibrimonadaceae bacterium; assembly: GCA_031286305.1. Taxonomy (GTDB): domain Bacteria; phylum Fibrobacterota; class Fibrobacteria; order Fibrobacterales; family Fibrobacteraceae; genus Fibrimonas. The sequence continues at coordinate 2,117 of JAITUM010000080.1, forward strand.
ATAACTTTACACCCCCTATATTATACACAAATGGTAAGAATATTAAAGATTTAGTTTATATTCAAGATGTAAAAAAAAAAATCAAAGTAATCCTTACGCACCATATTACATCATCCGAGGACGAGACTAGGGAGTATGTTAAATTTCTTAATGGACTTGAAATAAAGTTTATTGTAAAATACTTGATGGCTAAAAAAAAGACTGTCCCTGATTTTGGTAATTGTCAAGTAATCAAAGAAGGAATAAGAAAGGTTTATAGCCAAGATCCTGAAGTTAAATTTAAGCAAATGCAAGAATATCCACCTGGATTAGATTTTATTTCACCTTTTAAGTGGAGATGCAAGGAGCATAAGGATTACATAGATTGGAGCTTTACTAATAGCAAGAAAACTGTGGTATTTACAGTTGATCCGACAGGAAATATTTTTAATTGCCATTTTTTCAGAGAACCAATAGGTACTATCTACAACCTAGAAATGCATAGAGATGTCCAGCTTGCTTGGTGTCATCCGATAATAGACAATGTGCCCGACAAATCAATAACTTTATGTGAGTTGCAACACTACACAAACCTAATGGAAAATCTATAGGTATGACTAAATATATTCCAACTCCAATAATAAAATATCCCAAACAAAAAGAATTAATTTCCATAATTGTTCCTATTTATAACACCAAAGAAATTTACCTCAGAGAATGCTTGGATAGCATTTTGACACAGACGTTTACAAATTGGGAAGCAATTTTGGTAAATGATGGCTCAACAGACAGAACGGGAAAAATAATAGACGAATACGCAAAAAAAGATTCGCGCTTTATTGCGGTTCATAAACAAAATGAAGGAACTCTGCTGGCTAGAAAATCCGGACTTGAAAATTCGAGAGGTGAATTCATAGCGAACTTAGACCATGATGACTATTACTATCCGCAATTTTTGAAAAAAATGTACGCAAAAATAAAAGAAACAGATGCCGATTTTGTGTATTGCCATTGCAACGCTTCTCTTGCAGGAAAAAATTACAAGCTGAGCGAAGATGTTTCCGAAAGCATAGCAATGATGTATTTGCACAGCACGGAAATGGGCTATGCTCTGTGGAATAAGTTGGTAAAAAGAGAAATTTATGCTAAAGTTAACTTTCCAAACATAAATATTGTTATAGGCGAAGACCCAATTCAATTGCTTCAAATTATATACCATTCAAAATCAGTTGCATTTATTCCGGAAGTTCTTTACTTTTATAGAGGTGAAAATTCCACCGTCCAAAAAATGAATCATATTGCCATGGTTAAAAACATAACATTGCAGAAAAAAACGCTTAGCTATCTTTTTAACAAGAACATTCCTTTGAATGTAAAAAATGCTTTTTGCCATATTAATTACGTTGCTGTTTACAGTTATTTTTCGTTAAACAAACAGCAGAGAATGGAATTCAAAAATGAATTGGAACCATTTTTACCCGAACTTATAAAAAGAAACAAAAAATTAAGTCTAAAAATATGCTTGTTTCTAGCAAACAAAGGAATAGAACAGCCGCTTAAACTGCGAGAAGCATTGAAGGAATATCGAAAACCTTTGCTACCAACCTTTTCTACCTTACCCCTATGACCTTTAAAAAAATCCTCCTCATCGGTATTATTGTGACTCTAGCAAATTGCAAACCCAATCGCTTGGAGGTTGTTGAGGTTTTTGACAACAATGCTCCAAAAACGGCTTATGAAGTTTCTGCAACTGGTGAAAAAGAAAAGTTTTATTCATGGTACAGAACCGGTATAAAGGCAGAAGAAATATCTTTGAAGCAAGGCGCTCCGCATGGAGTCTATCGCAAGTGGAGCACCAATGGATTTATTATTGAAAGAGGAACCTACAAAGATTCTTTGCGAGAAGGCAGGTGGACTTTTTTTGCAAAAGAAAAGATGCCTTATATGCAAGGTAACTACAAAGGAGGCAAAAAAGACGGCAAGTGGCTTCTCTTTGACGAAAAAGGAAAAGTTTCCGGTGAGCAATTTTTCAGAAACGACTCTGCTGTGGGGACTTGGAAAAAATTTCACAACGATATTTTGATCGAAGAAAATTCATGCCATCCGGCAAATGAAAGCGGTTATTTCAGATCGCACTCCAATGAGGGCAAAATTTTGATTTATCAGGAATGCCGCTATGGAAAGCTAAATGGAATTTTCATGTCTTATTATCCCGGCGGTGCGCTGCGCAAAGTGGGTCGCTTTGAGAGCGACCTAAGAAACGGGTTGTGGGTTGAATATTTTGCAAGCGGAAAATTGTGGAAAATTGAAAACTGGATTTCCAATATACGAAACGGCAAGTGGGCGCGTTTCAGCGAGAGCGGTGATGCTCTTGCCAAAACGGAATTCATAGACGGCAACGGAACCTTTGAAGACACCACTTGGCAAAACAACAGAATTCACGGCGAACTGCGCATTCAACTGAGAAACGGCGAATATCTGCGAATTGAAACCTATGATAACGGGGTCAAGCAAAGCACAGCAGACTACCCAAAAAATTCCGCTAGACCTGTGTCCCTAGGCTTTTGGCAAAACGGAAAAAAAGATGGAGCTTGGCGCACTTGGTATAGAAGCGGTGTTTTGCGAGACTCCCTGAATTTCAACAGCGGAAAGCTTTTTGGCGAGCAATTTTATTATGACAGCACTGGAAGGTTGTATAAAAAAGAGACTGTTTTTGGGGAAAATGTGCCGAAAATCGTGGAAATGGTAAGGTAACTGCTTGACCAGGACTCGAACCTGGAACCAACCGGTTAACAGCCGGTTGCTCTACCATTGAGCTATCAAGCATTTTGGTTATGTAAATGTAGAAAATTTTTCTTGAATTGTCAAGGGGAAGTCTCCCCTTTGCTCCAACCGCCGTTGGCGTTTTCCGCTAACCCCTCTGCGGGAGACCCCGCAACGCCCCATGTAAACAACATCACACAGGCAAAAAAAACGGCTAAATTTGCTTAAAAACAAAGATTTCTGCAAACTACTACTCCCTACTCCCCACTCTCAACACCCTTCCCGCTTTAAAGTTCGCTGGTGAACCGTGCGAAGCGCGGGTAAACATTGAGGCCGAGTTAGCCTTATTTACTATATTACCCAAAATGTTTCGTATTGTTATAGCCATATTTATTGTTGCGCTGGTCTCTTGCTCAAGCAAGGGGCAGGTAGTGGAATTGCAACCGCCCCCAATTGTTGTTAGAGACACAATCCATAATGTCCGTACAGATACGCTAAAAATAACCGACAGCGTTTTTGTGAAACAAACAGAATCTTTCAAAGCTTTACAAAAAAGCATTGACTCGCTAATCGCAAGGAGAGAAACCGGAAAAGCCGTGGAATTGCTAAAACAACAGGTTCAATATCACAACAACTTAGACCAGCTGGGATTTCGCACTTTACAGCTTGCAAGCCTGCTGCATCAAACAGGGCATAGCGCAGAAGCCCTTGCCATTTTGGAGAGTTTTGCCGTGTATAAACCGGCCATAAACTTTTGGATAGATAGCGCAAATACCTTGTATGATAATATAATAACTGCACACAAAGGTGGTGGTGTAGGTGCGGATGCGGCAAAAGACTCTGCAAAATTAGAGGCTATAAATTCTTTGACCACGCAAATTCGCAATTTGAAAAACGCAAGAGCAAACCCTGATTTAATAATAGTTTTTGCAGACAGCTTGCGTTCTCTTGCCCCGGGTGATTCTATTTTAACATGGCTAGAAAACCAACTGCCATCCGAAACGGAAAGCTCCGACTCTTTTTGCGAAGAGCAACGAAAAATTGCCGCAGATAAATTTGCCACCTCACGCAGAAACAAAACCAGAGCAAACGCATTGCTCAGCGAAGCAATCGAAGCCCTAGACAAATGCCTAGCAAGAACCCCCTCAGTAGAAATGAGAAAAAAAGTCCAGCAAAACAAAGAAGTTTTAGAGAAGGAAAAACGCTAATTTAACATGGCAAAACTGGTGGTTTAATTGAAAATTGAGAGTTGAGAATTGAGAGTTATGCAGACATTTACACTTATGAGCAACGAGATGCTGAATAAAGCGTTTCGCTCGAAAAATATCAATTCTCAATTCTCAATTCTCAACTCTCAACTAGCCATCATATTTACATTCTTAATACTCCTTTCTTGCGCTCCCTTGCA
>JAITUM010000088.1 GCA_031286305.1 Candidatus Fibrimonadaceae bacterium
TAGGCTTGAGCTTTTTAGCATGGCTTTTTTGCAGAATGCGTCTAATGATAATGGCGGTGCTATATATTATGGCGGCAAGGGTTTGCTTGTAGGCAGGACTCTGCTGCTTGAGAATAATAGCGGCAATGCCGGCGGTGCGGCTTACATAGATGGCAATGCCGATATTGAGAATCTTGTTTGCTCCGGCAATTCTTCTCTCAGGGATGGCGGCTGTTTGTCCGTCCAGGGGAATCTTAAGGTTTCCAATGCAGTTTTCCATGGCAATGGCAGCAGAAGGTCAGGCGGTGCATTTTCTGCGGGCAGCGCTTCTGTTTTGAATGCTACGGTTGTTGGCAACAGTGGTGGCGGCAATGTTTTTTCCGGTAATTCCGGCATTGTTTTCAATTCTGTTTTTTGGCATAATTCCGGTGGCGATATTCCTAATTCATGGACAGCCCAGCATAGTTCTTTTCCGTCAGTTAGAGCCGGCGCCGGCAATATATCCGGCGATCCCAAGTTTATCGATATTAGCAAGGCTGCCGGCACTGCCCATTTCTTTGGTTATGATGCCGGTCTTATTTTGGCTGATGGTTCTTCTGCTTTGAAGGGCAGCAAGGATGTTGCCGGGACTCTTGAGCAGGACTTGATTGGCACGGAGAGGGGGAATGATGTTGCTATGGGGGCGTATGGGGATTATAGCGATGATGGGAATACATTTCAGTATGGTGAGTGGGCTTATGGGAAATTTGAGCCTGCAAATGTTCAATATGTATTCAAAAATTTGCCTTATCAGGAAGCTATAAACCATGTTGGTTATGGTGGCTATGGACGTGTAATTAAGCGTTTGGTGCAAAAGCATGATGAGACAAAGGTATCTAGCGCAACGGTTAAAATAACCGTTTTAGACAAAGACTTCAAAGTGTATCCCGACATTGAACCTGTAAGGGTTGTTTTTTATCGCCGTACTGATAAAGATGAGGACGGAAAATATATATTTGAAACCTTAATCCATGGTCCTCTTGACCCTGGCTATGACCCTGAAAAGCATGGTAGGCTTATTCTTTTTTCAAATGATCCTAAGGACCAAGGTATTCGTGGTAATTTTTTGATAATTCATGTTAAAAGTGATACTGACAACTTTAGATATGAGGTTATGAAATGATAAAGAAAGTTTTTATTTTCTCTGTGTTTTTTGCATTTTTTGCTTTTTTTTCTTCGGCATGCAGCTGGCCGAAACCCAAGGAAGAACCTTTGAATCTTGTGTTTCTTGACCATGAATGGACACAGTCTACTGAGGGCAGTCCTTTCCCATGGGATTCCATTGATGGTTTTTTTCCAAACAAGGAGCATCCTTATGGGTTTGATAGGCATACGAAGCCTGGAAATAACCGCCTTGACAGTATTGTTTATGCTTCTGTTTTGGATGGTGGTTATGGCAAAGTTAATTTAAAAATAAACCAAGGACCGGGTAATTCGTTGGGTTCTTTTTATTATTATATTTGTGACCCTGAATCCAAGTACCCATATCGTTCTTTAGCAACTATTGACAATCTCATAAACGAGCAGTCATATACATTTACCGCGTCAATTGCTGAGGATGGCGATGTAAAGAAGATTGCGCTTTGCAAGGTAGACAAAGTAGGAACGGAAATAGTGCAGGAACTGCATATATATCCCTACAATTGGAAGGATGATTATGATTTTTATATTTATATACTTGGTGATTCGCTTAATGGAGACTCTAGGCATCAACTTCTAAGGAGCGAAGAGTTTTGGGATCTTTTTGACACCGTTTTTAGTCAGGCTGTTGTAAAATACGGTCGCTTATTTGGGGAATATAAAACTGTTGATAGAGGTTATATTTTGACAAGAGTAAACGGAAGATATACGGGCTGCGCTAATAGCAGTGCTATCAATGAAGCAGTGAGTTATCTTAGTACTAATGCATTGCGTGGGGGGCAGAAAAGAAATGTCATTCAAGTAGGCTACCCAACCAAACGTTTTTGGCCATTGAGGGGAGATGGAAACGGCAATATTCAAATTTGCGGAACGCCTATCTTAGACCAATCCCCAACCCGACCTGACTTGGAACTGGAACTGGAACTGGAAACTTTGCCTAATTCAGAATGCTCAAAGATAGAAGCGGATGTTATTCGAGATAGGAGCAGAGGGGTTTGGATGTTAAGATATAAAGATGGAAAGCCGGAAGAAATTGCTACTGTAGATAATGTAAATTTAGATTGCATGGTCTTTGCAGATGCTAATTTAGGTGATTATGTGGGAGAAATTGGAAATTCTGCCGCATTAGCAACGCCATACCTCTATACCACCATAGTTATACAGCCGTGGCTAGGAGATTCTACGGCAAAAACAGCTCTTCATGAATTGGGGCATACAATGGGGCTTATGGATATTCTTCGAGAACCTCCTTCATATACAGAATACAACGATGAAGAAAATAATTTAATGACTCAAGGCGGTGGTGCTAAATCTTTGCGTTTGCGAAAAAGAGGGATACAAGCAATAGAAGAAATTTTTTCGTTAGCTTCAGCAGATTGTAGTTATATATTTACACTGGATGGAGTAGAAGTGGATTCAGAGAGGTGGGAGGAAGCAGGAGTGGAGTCAGAACTTAAATGTATAGAATATCAATGGGATTGTTTGCATAATGTGAAAGGAGCTTGCATAAATCCAATCCTTGATCCGTATGGGTGGACACAATGAAAATAGTTTTTGCGTTACTTTTAATTCTGTCGCTTTTTGTTTTTGCTAGCGAAAAGTATGGCGTTTATGACCTGCGAGGCAATCGCATTTCAACATTCGAAGCGGAGCTGCATGAGCTGCCGGAAAAAACACGGCAAATCAAAGCCGATAATTCGCATAGAAAATTATATGTCTCTGCCATGCGAAAAGGTAGAGGCTCTAAGCCTACTTCTCGCTATCGTTATAAAATTGAAACAGGAGCATATATTGAAGCTTCCAGAAAAGAGACCTTTTCAATATGCCCCGATGAAATTCAAGGCACTTGGATAAGTGAATATTCCGTGTCTTTGAATGAAGAAAACTGCGTCTCAATTCAAGCCCCTAACCTTGCAGGAACTTTTCAGATATTGTTTGCGCAAAACAATGACCGCACAGATACTATTAAAGTTTTAGTGGAGCAGAGCTATATACAGATGGAAGATTACTCGCATAAAATGTGGGTTACCGATTTGAAGCATGAAAGACAGGTTGGCGGATTTACTGTGACTGGTCCAGCTTTGCCTAATATAGAAAACAATGGACATTATGAAAACAGGAGCTATAACCAGCCTCTTATTGTGGATAAAACTAAACTCACAATGGGAGATGCGCAATATTACTATAAAATTTACAATGCGGTTGACAATATAATGATTTCTCGTTTCACATTGGAAAAGAAAGAGTACAAAGGTAAAAAACTTGAAGAATCTGAGCTGCCGCTAATAGGCGTATATCAAGAATGGAAATTTGCTAATGCACGCTCTAAAAAAGAAGGTTTAGACACTGCATATATTAGAATTGACCCTCGTAGTAAAGATGCTGAAAAGCTCATATTATTAGGAGATCCTATTCATGGTTCTTGTGAATCATGCACTGTGATTGCGCTAGACACCTCAGCTTCCGGTTACCGTTCGCCATTTGAAGAAGAATGGTTCTTTTTGATGCGTGCGGGTGCTTCTACTCGTTATTACTGGGGTGATGAAGAAGATTCGCGCACAGTTTCTCGTTATGCTTGGGTTCGTCCTGTAGGATTGCAACCTGTTGCTAAACTGCTTCCGAATAGGTTTGGGCTTTATGATATTGTAGGAATTGCTGACGAGCATATACACTACTTTGATAAAGAGCATGGATATTGGGATTCTAAAATGTCTTGTGCTAATTTTTATTTTAACTTTGAATGCCATTTTATAAATGAAATAGGAGCGCAAGAAGAATATGTTGATCCACCTCGCACGGTATGCGAGTTTGGGTCAAACTCAATGGGAAATAGTAAGTGCACTACAAAAAAAGAAGAAATAGAAACGAGAAGAGTTTATTATCAGGGTCTCCGCCTAATCCGCAAAACCCAAAAACTGCACAAACTGGAGAAGTTATAATGCGCTTCACATTACCCATCATTTCGCTAGCTTTGAGCATATTCCTCGGATGCATGCCTTTATATCACACATATGAATATCACATTATTGAGGTTACGGGGATTCCTGCTGAGTATAACGAGCGAGAGGCGTATGTTCGTATCGGCTCAGAAATAATGCAGGGTGGAAGAGGAGAAGCTATAAGTGATGGAAAATTTATTGGAGAAATTTGCACTAGAGCTTGTGGTGGTCTTTTTTGGCATGGTTATGGAAGTTTTCCAATTATTATAATGATACTTGAAGATGCAACCTATGGAAGTGATGTTTTTATGTTACCCAAAGATAATGTTTTTATATATACAAACGGCGAAACTTTTCAGGAGCTCCAAATTGATATATGCGCTTTAACAGGAAATATAAATGATTTGCCATCTGATTTTTTCGATAAGCTGCCTAAAATTGAATTTCTCACGCCTGAAATAGAAAATACGGTGACAGTAATAGAATTCGATAAATTGCAAAAGTTAGATTATACAGGGTGCGAGTTGGAAGAGTTTTAATGCGTTTTGACCTACTCATAGTTTTAATTGGAATTATCGGGCTTCAAGCACTAATTTCTTGCTCCCCTGATGTCATTGAAGATGAAACTTCACCATCTTCCAGTTCTTTGCTTTCTAGCAGTTCATCAAAAACTCCAAGTTCCTCTTCTTCTCTCGACTGCAGCACCATCAGTTCTTCTTCAATCAGTGAAAACCTATGCTTAGATTTTGACCCTGATACAGAAGTTGAGCATTATGGCAAAATGAAAAAGCAATTGTGTGATGAGCGAGACGGCAAAAAATACGTGTATGTGCAAATTGGCGAGCAAA
>JAITUM010000108.1 GCA_031286305.1 Candidatus Fibrimonadaceae bacterium
GGGTGTCCCCGCATTGGGGGTAGCGGAAAACGCCGTCGTCGTCGTAGGGGCGTATTGCATACGCCCCATGCGCAACGGGTTACGCCACTTTGCCACGTAGGCGGTTGCAGCGAGGGGGACATCCCCCAAAAATCTGGCACGATTTTTGCAAGATAGCCAAATATGAAACTTAACTCTCTGATTTTCAGCAACTTAAGGCTAACGCTCCTGGTTTTGGGGGCGCTTGCCATCTCTGCGATGTCTGCGCCTTCCCTATATGGAAACTCCCTCTACGGAAGCAACCTTTATACCGATAAAAAAGGCAAAAAGGCAGGCGATGTGGTGACCGTTTTGATAATCGAAGCCGCAAAGGCCGGTAGCGATACGCGCACGGAAACGGAAAAAAAGAATAACCTGAGCATTGGGCAAGAAAAATCAACCGGCAGCAAACTGTTCAGCTGGATTCCTACCTTTGGTGTAAATGGAAATGCAAATATGAGCTACGACGGCAAAGGGGCAACCGCTCGCAATGGCGAACTAAAAGCAACAGTCACCGCTCGCATAACAGAAGTTTTGGATAACGGAAATTTATTAATCGAAGGTTCAAAGGTGGTAGCAATAAATGACGAGGAAGAGATTTTAGAAGTTAGCGGCACAATAAGAGCCGATGACATCAACCCCGACAACACCGTTTATAGCTACAAAATTGCCGAAGCGATAATTCGATATTCAGGAAGCGGTACAAATTCCCAGGCAGCAAAACCCGGGCTTTTTACGAGGTTCTTTAATTGGATTTTTTAATGCATAACAAAAAAAGGAGTTGGTATGCGAATAGAAGAAGAAAAAAAGTACAAAGTAGGCTGGCTTGAAGTAGCCGCCGTTGTTAGCGCTGCGTTAATCATTCTTGCATCAAATGCAAATGCTGCAAGAATCAAGGATGTCGCAGCGCTGGATGGCGTTTCGGAACAGCAGCTTGTTGGATACGGGCTTGTGGTTGGACTTGCCGGCACCGGCGATGGGTCAAGCACGCAATTCACCGTTCAATCGGTGGCAAACATGCTTCAAAAAATGGGAATCGTGGTTAATCCCAACGATTTGCGTTTGCGAAACGTGGCCGCAGTTATGGTGACCGCAAACCTGCCGGCATTCGTTAAGCCGGGTAGAAAAATAGATGTCACAATTTCCAGCCTCGGAGACGCACGCTCTCTGGAAGGCGGAACTCTTCTGATGACCCCCCTACAAGGATCAGATGGAGAGTATTATGCGCAGGCTCAAGGCTCGGTAAATTTGGGCGGAGTCTCTGCAAGGAGCGGCCGCAACAGCTTTAAAAAAGGCCATGCCCTTTCCGGAACCCTGCCAAATGGCGCAGTTGTTTACAAAGAGGCTGCAAGCGCAGACTTGAGAACCGGCACGCTTCGTTGGGTGCTTGCCAACCCGGATTTCACAAGCGCAGTGGCAATGGCAAACGCCATAAACCAGATTTTCCCAAACACCGCAGTGGCCGAAGATGCCTCAACGGTCTTGGTGAATGTCCCGGAAACTTTGCGAAACGACTACATGTCTTTCATAGCTCGCGCTGAAAACGCAGAATTCAGTCCGAACACAAATGCTCGCGTTGTGTTAAACGAAAAAACAGGAACCGTAGTGAGCGGAGCCAATGTTCAGATAGACGAAATTGCCGTATCTCACGGGAGCATCACCGTTCAAATTGCAAACACTCAAACCGCAGTGACTCCTCTCATGGCGCAAGCGGCTTTGGTTAACAACCAGCAAATAAATGTTCAGGATCCGCGCGCTGAAACTCGCGTGATGCCTGCCATCAACAACGCCGGTCAGCTTGCTCAGGCTTTGAACAACTTAGGCGTTTCGCCCACAGACATAATCTCAATTTTCCAAGCAATCAAAAAAGCCGGCGCCCTACACGCAGAACTGGTGGTGATGTAAATTTACATCACCTCCTTAATGCCTCAACGGGTTCTACAAATGCGCTTTTTAGCGAAGGAATGAGTGTAAATATTGAAGCTATAACTACACCCATTAGCCAAGCCTTAAAAAGCGAAAGCAAACTGAAATTCAAAAACAGAGTGCTGCTTGCGGGGAATTCGGTAAAGCCGCCAGCCATAGATGCCCAGCGAATGGGAAAGAATTGCCCAATACCGGTTAAAAGACCGCCAAGCGCAACCCCTATAAAGGCACCAAATGCGCTTAAAAAAAACGCCTCAAAGAAAAATACTTCCACAATTTCCCGTCTTGTCATTCCAAGACTCCCCATCATACCGATTTCTTTTATGCGCTCGTGAATAATCATCACCACAGTATTGATAATAAGAAAACTTGCCACAACCAAAAAAATTATATATATAATAGCGTATATGGGTTCATAACTTTTCATAATTGCAACCCAATAATTATCTCGCCACCCACGCACCACATTGTCTTCGCCGAGCATTGCTGCCGCCTTTGCCGTTACTTTGCCCTGTTCTTTGTTGTTTGCAAATATTACCAGCTGCTGAGTTCCGCCATTTAGCACCAAGAGCCTTTGCAGGCGGTCAAAATCTACTATTATATAACGCTCGTCCACTTTTAAATAATCAAAATTAAAAAAGCCTACAATTTCCGGGCTCCAGATTTTATCTGAAAATTGGGCGGAAACGGTTTTTAGCGGAATGCGGTCACCAATTTTTAGCCCTGCTTTTTTGGCAAAAGCCAGGCCTATAATGCACTCATTGCTGCCGGGTTTTGGCAAACGTCCCTCCACAAGGCCGTTGTTGCGGTCGGTTAGGTTGAAATGATTTGCCTTCATTTCGTCTTCAATTTTAAGCCCCCAAAGCATTGCATGTTTTACAATATTTTCTTGCAAGGTTGCATAAGTCAAAATGCGCGGAAACACCTCTTGTACACCATCTATGTCCTTGAGCTGCTCCACCAAATTTTCCACGCTCTCGCCATCTGCCACCGGGTATTGAACTGGCAGGTATTCATTTTCTTCTTCGTACTGAGCAGAGACAATTTTCACCGAGCCCGTTTCAAAAACCTGCACAACCTCGTCAATGCTTTTAGTCATGCCTTCAATCAAGGATTGGTAGGTTACAATAAAAAACACTGCAAGCCCCACCGCAGAAACGCAAAAAACCGTTCGGCGAAAATTGCGCCATATATTCCGGTAGGCGATTTTTATCAGGGTTAAGGTTCCGCCTTGTTTGGTGTTTTGCATGGAGGGTAATGTAGAAACTAGTTGCATCAATAGCTGTTCCGCCATTTTAAGCAAGCCAAAGCTGCAAGAAAAAGAAAACGGTGCTTTGCTACTCCCACTTGAGCCAGCCCTTTTTCCATGCATACGCAAGGCCGGATACCATCACAGAAAAGAAAAAACCCAAAGCCAGCAGTGCAGGCAGCACCGAAATATCAAGCGAGCCGGCAAGAACATCTTGCCAACCAACTAACATTGGGAAAAGAAACAGAGCCTTGACATCAAACACCAAAAACATAATGGCAAAAACTACATAACCAACCTTGAATTGCATTCTGGCATTGCCGAATGTTTCCATTCCGCACTCATAAGCAGCAAACTTGGACTTGCTGTCTTTTGAAGCAAAACCCAAAACCTTGCCGGTTATTATAGCTGCAGCAGCAATAAATCCACCCAAAAAAAGGAAAATGAGAAGAATCCAATAGTCAGTCATATGGGTAATATAGTAAACGCGGTTTATCCCCCCAAAAAAACTCTTAATCCCCGCAAATTTAAAAAACGCTTAGGAAAACGGCTATTTTTATTTACTTTGTGTGATATATGAGGAAAATATTGTGTTTTTTAACGTTTGCAGCTTGTTTTGCAGTTGCTGTAGGCGCACCTCTTAGCCTAAAACAGGCTTTGGATGAAGGATTGAAAGGGAATTTGGATATTCAAAGTTCAGAACTCGGTTTCCAAGGCATGGATGCGCAAATTGATGAAGCTTTTCGCAGATACTTGCCGCAAATAACAGCAAACGGCAGGGTAACTCACCTTTTTCTTAATGATCCAATTAGAATCCCGGACTTGCCGGGTCCAATTGCTGCTATGATGGGAATACCCATAACTGAAGTTTCTCTAAACTGGGCTGTGACAGGAGATATAACACTTAACCAATTTTTATACGTGCCGCAGGCTTTAACGGGCATTAAAATGGCAAAAAAAGGGAAAGAGATAAGTGCGCTTGGCAGGCAAGAATTAAAAGAAGGCATTGTTTATGGGATTACAATACAATATTGGACTACTGTTTATATGGAAGAAAATTTGGATGTTTTGGAAAAGTCAAAAGCTAACTTGAGCAGAACTAGAGAAGTGATTGCAGCGATGGTAGAGCAGGGCATTGTCAAAAAAAGCGATTTGAATACAATAGATATTAATTTAGCCTCTTTGAACACGCAAATAGACAATTTGAAAGTTCAAATTCAAACCCAAAAAGATGCTCTTTTGCAAGTTATGGGTCGCACTCCGGGTGAACAAATTGCCTTAACAGACCGCTTAGACCCGGATTCCAGGCTCTCCGAAGAAATTAGCGGAGACCCTTTGCAGAGTTCTATAACGCTCAGAAGAATGGAGCAGCAAATAAAGCTTCAAGATATGCGAATAGATTTAACTCGCCAGGAAATTTATCCTAATGTCGTGGCTTTTGCAAGTTATGGCACAAAGTCGGGTGGTGAAAAAATCAGTGATATTAAAGATAATTTTAAAGACGACGGAGGAGTGGTTGGAATAAATGTAACAGTTCCGCTTTTTGATGGAATGTCTAATAAGGCAAAACGTTCCAATGCTCGTATTCAAAAAAAGCAGCTTGAAATTGATATGGAAAAACAAAGGCTTGCATTGCAAGCAACCTACGAAACAGCAAAATCCACTCTTTTCAATGCTAAAAATTTGGTTCTGCGCAACAAGGAAAATGTGAAACTCGCTGAAGAAAATTATGTGATGAAAGAGCTGGAATATCAAGAACAGGTTGCACCAGTGACCGATTTGCTAACGGCAGATAACAGTATGCAAACGGCTCGCTCAAATTTAATCAGTGCTCTTTATTCGGAAAAAACCGCAGAACTCGCTTTGGAACAAGTCCTGGGAATTCTGCGTCAAAGAGCTGGGGATTAATCTCCCAGCGTCCATTCTATTCCGTAGGCAAATCTTATGCCCGGAGGCGTGTAGCCAACTTCCGGTTCCATCAGACTGTGATTCATGTTATCAATTCTTGCGTAGAGAATAAAACTCTGAATTTGCATGGCGCTTTTGAAATTAAGAGAAAGATAACTCCCTAAGTTAACCGGACGAGCAATGCTGTCATTTTCCAAACCATAATCCCACCTATTCCCAAACCAATCCGCATCGAACTGCACAGAAACCTTCATGCGGTCTTCCACAAAACGATTGCTCCACAAAACCGCTCCTTTATAATAAAGCGAAGGAACACCTATCATCGGCGTGCGCAAAATAGTTTTTCCCTGTTCCGCATAAAAACACCAGTTTCCAAGTTCAAAACCAAGCCGCCAAAAAAGCTCGTTGTTATCTATACCCACGGCATTTGACCACTTAAACGCAGAATCTGCAGGAAGCGGGTCTAAAATAGTCCATTTGGGAATGGCCCAATAAGGCATAATCACATTTTCTGCTCTTTCATAACGAAACCCTGCAGAATAAAAGAAACGCTCGCTAAGCTTGTACTCCAAATTCGTCTCAAATCTCTGTCTTTTTTCCGCCTTTAAATTCTCATTTGGAAAAGCAATTCTGCCTGTTCGCAAAATATGCGTTTCATGCATATCCGGAAAGCGAGTATCCTCTTGAAAATCGCTATTCAATTGCAGGTGCCATGGCAAAAACAAAGTAGCTCCCAAATGAAGCGCCGGCGCAAAACTCACAGAATCCAAGACAGAAGCATTTCTCTGCAAACCGGACTGCCCTCTAAACGCAAACTTCCCCAAAGTATCATTTATGCCTAGCAACAATAACTGCCTATCCTGATACAGCGGCGTAGCTCCCTGCTCCTGAGCGGCAAGCGCAGGCAAATAATCCTTGCTCCTCAAATATTCATAGCGAACATTTATATATGGGTTCATAAAACTTTTGTGCAAAATTTTGCCTTCACCGGTTTGCGCATTAAATGCTTCGGAGACCTCTCTTGGAAAATAAATGCTTGCAGTATCCAGCCTTGAAAATTTAAATTTCTGATCTGCAAAGCGATGAGACATGCTCAGCTCCCAGTTTGGCAAAAACCTATAATTCCAAAGAAACCTGTAAAAACTTGCACCACCTCTAATGTTATAAGGGTTTTGCGTAAATATGATTGAATAGTCAATATCATTTTTCAAAAGGAAGTCTCTGGTTGCATCATCGTTATCCAAAAACAAATGGCTCATCTGAGTTGTTATGCTTGAGTTTGGAAAAATCCACGAAACTGCCGGAACAAAATGAAAGGAACTGTATCCCAAATTTCTGCCTTCAAGCGGAACTCTGCTCGAATCTCTTTTTAGCGAGCCGGTGTAAAGTTGATGAACAATGTTGTTATAAATAAAATAATCGCTTTTTAGTGTTGAGTGTGAGCCAATCCCCAAAGAAAAAACAATGGAATCTAAAAGCTGCCTGTTAAAACCCATTACAAAAGCATTCCCATCCAGCCCGTAGCGTTCCCATAAAAGGTTGGTTATGGGTGTATCTATGGGCGCATAATTTTCCTTGAAAATCAAATTTCCATTGCTTGCATTCAAAGAAAGCCCGTAGCGTTCATAAACCGGAGGCGTTGTATAAAGCCCTGAAAATCCAAGCGGCAACCTTCTACCCGGCTCCGAAAACCCCATAACATCCGACCCGGCATCCGGCAGTCCCAAAACCGAAATTCCACTAATCCAATAGGCTCTGCCTCCTTCCAAATCGTATTCCTTTGACTGTATTCCATGTTCCGTTCTAGCGTAACGAGAAAGCGATGTTTCCGCACCATGGGCAAAAAGTGCAAAAAGTAAAAAAAATACTATGTAGGAGGGTATGCCTTTCATCGCGTTATAAAATAATCTTCTGGATTTATCGGTTGATTATCAAAATGAACTTCGTAATGTAAAACCGGCCATAAAACGCTGCCGCTCCTGCCGGCTATTGCCACTGGCTGCCCTTTTTTTACCTGCTTCCCAGGTTGAACCAAAACACTTTGCAAATGCGAGTATACAGTTTTCACATCCGGCGTGTGCTGAATTTCCAGCGAAGTTCCAAAACCAAATCTCTGGTTTGTAATTGCCCTAACAGTGCCGTTACCCGTGGCTATAACTGTATCGCCTTCGCTAATGGCAAAGTCCAAACCTCTGTGCGGCAATTCTCTTTTTGTCAGTTGGTCTTGTATCAATCCGAATCTATTGGTTATGTTTTGGTTTTTCTTAACCGGATGCAGCAGAGGCAAGCTACTTGCATATTCTTCATCTTCCAAAAGAGCGTTTCGCAATTTTTTCATTGTTTTCAGTGTCCTTTTTATGCGTTCAAAATCTGCATCATCTTTTTTTTTGCTGCTTTTTGCCGCATTGCCTTTTAGCTCATCTGTATGGCTTGAAATTCCCGCCAACTGGTTTATTTTATTTCTCAGATTACGGCCGCTTTCTATCTGCGAGTTTGCCTCGGCAATCTGTTTTTCCAATCTGTTTGCGGATAGCTGCATTGCTCTTTGCTCTTTCGCTATTTCAAAAACACGAAAATTTTTAAGATTAATCATATTATCCGGTAGCCAAAGCATGAATCCCAAAATAATTATGGCAAGCCCGGCCAGCCACCATGCTATTATCCTCACAGGAACAGTAAAATATTCCGGCTTGTTCGTGCCTTTAGAATAAATTTGAATCTGAATCTTTTTGCGCTTTTTAGGCATGAGGTAAATGTAGAAAATGATTACTATAGATTTCTATTTTCTCTACCATGACAAAAACAATCAATTTAGTAACAATAGCAGCTACGCTGCTTGTAGTGGCTCTTGCGGGTTGCAAAAAGGAGCAGGACGCTGAAACGGATTTTAAGTTTGAGGTTGCAGCTGACGGCAAATCAGTGACGATTACCGAGTATGTGGGGAAAAAAGACGCAGTTCTCATTCCCTCGCAATTGCAAGGCTTGCCGGTTATGCGGTTAGGGGATGGAGCATTTAGGGAAAAAGGAATTGCCAGCGTTATCATTCCCAACAATGTAACTGAAATTGGTAGCTGGACATTTTTTGGAAATCAACTGACTAAAATTACCATTGGCGCAAATTTTCCAATTTCCGGAGCACATGATAATAGAGATCAGCAGCGGTTTGCAAACGAATTTAAGTTTCGAGATTCTTGAAGTCTATCCGGGCGAGAGATTTGAAGATACTTGCATTACGGGAATTGCGTTATATTGAGGAAAGCTGAATTTTCTACACATATGAATAATCAAGAGAAAAATACAGTTTCCAAAATGATTAAAATATACTGCCGTTCAATACATAAACAGCAGGCGCTCTGCGCAGATTGCGTTGAATTGGAAAATTATGCTCACAGACAATTGGAGCGTTGCCCGTTTGGAGAAAGCAAGC
>JAITUM010000116.1 GCA_031286305.1 Candidatus Fibrimonadaceae bacterium
AAGGCTCTTGTTTGCGCCACCAAATTGGGCTGCCGATCACGGGCAGCGTCACAGGGGTAAGCATTCCCGGGCGGGAACGGAGTGCCTAGGTATTATTTGCTTGTAAGATACCAAAAAAAACATATATAGTAATTAATGATTACTCGCCTTTGACGATTCACCAGCGAAATGCAAAGCGGGAAGGGTGTTGGGTATAGGGTATGGGGTATAGGGTATAGGCAATGCAAAAAAACATTGTTTTTAAGCAACTCCCTTCCCGCTGAACATTTCGCTGGTGGACATCCGCAGGATGGTTAATTTAGCCGTTTATTTGTGCAGTTCCCCATACCCCACACCCCATACCCTATACCCGGCCGCGTCACGCGGCCATGGCGAGTAAATCAGCGTTTACTACATTCTTTATGTGATTTCACGTTAATTAGGAGTAACTATGGAAAAGTCAACAAAAATGACAGTCAAATGTCCAAGAGCATGGACCTCAGAATGCAATGGCAGCAAATGTTCTATATGGGGCACTGAGCGATGCATTGAAGGCATACCCATTCCGGGAAAATGCAATAAGGGATATACCCCAGCATGCGATACTGGCAAATGCGCGCTGTTTAGAACACCCAAATGCATGGACGGAGTTGTGCAATATAAATGCGCAAGATCTTGGACTTCGGAATGCAATGGTAGCAAATGCTCTATATGGGGTACTGAGCGATGCGTTGAAGGCATGCCCATTCCAGGAAAATGCAATAAGGGATATACCCCAGCATGCGACGCTGGCAAATGCGCGCTGTTTGGAACGCCCAAATGCGTGGACGGCGTTGTGCAAAATTGAATTTTCGCTGCCTGCGGAGTTTGGGCATATCATTGAAGCCTGTGGCGTTAGCTCTCTTCACCCCAAACTCCCTTGCAATATCCTTACCGCTATGCTTTTCGCTGGTAAACAGCCAAAAGCTGACCAATACAGCATTGCGTGCACCATTCTTGCTATATCAAATTATTTTTATTTCTCCACTCCACCCCTCTTTTTAGGCAAATTTCGCCGCTTTTCTACCTCAAAAACCCCAAAAAAACACTGCAAAAAACTCCTCTAATTCCGCGTTTTTAGCCCAAAATCGCCATTTTTCCCCCGAAAACAGCACATAACAAAAAACCTACCTTTTTTGTTATGCCCAAAATATAGAAAAAACCTGCGTTTTTGTCAAGTTTTCGAGGGTTAAAAACCTACCAAAAAAGGTAGGTTTTTTGTTATGCGAGGAAAGCTGAAAATCGGTAAAACAGAGTAGGCAAAAAAAATAGGAGTTCTCTATGAAAAAAATAAAATTGTCAATTATAATATTGACTTCAGCTTTTTTAAACATTTCTTGTACAGAAAATGCTGAAAGCTGTCGTAAGAAATGTGCTGAAATGGTTCAAAGATGCAAACGAGAGTTTGGTCCAGGTAATATGGGTTGTGATATTGATGGAGGGAGTTGTAGGAGACGTTGTCCAGATAAATAAATTTTAAAATTGAGTAAGCTGCTTATTCTAGCAATTACATTATGTAGGTGGTGGAGGAAAATATAGAGACTTAAGCTTTGGGCGTAAGCTAAATTGCTAAGGCACTCCGTTCCCGCCTGGGAATGCTCACCCAATTCGGTGGCTGAGCGGAGCCGAAGCCACGCTGCCCGTGAGTGGCAGCCCCATTTGGTTGCGCGAACAGGAGCCAGATGCCCGCAAAATTTCTATCTTCCAAACAACCATGTTTTTTGAATGCCGCCTTTCCGTTCCACGCCTAGACTTTTACGACATCACGGCAAAAGTCCGCGAAGCTATTGCCAAAAGCGGCGTAGCAGATGGAATTGACCCGCCAAGGGAGAGGAAGTTTTTTGTGAAGGTGGTGGAGCAGGGATAGAGGTTATTATGAAGCAGGATACAGCAATTAAATTGTTTGAAGAAAGAAAAATAAGAACTCATTTTGACGAACAAATGGAGGAATGGTATTTCTCTGTGATTGACGTAGTTGAGGCTTTAACCAACAGTGCCAACCCACGCGATTACTGGTTTAAAATGAAACAACGAGTTAAACTTGAAGACGGAATTGAACTGTCGACAATTTGTCGACAGTTGAAATTGACAGCACCGGACGGGAAAATGCGTTCAACCGATTGTGCTAACGCACAAAGCCTTTTGCGTATTATCCAATCTATTCCGTCGCCTAAAGCGGAACCGTTCAAGCAGTGGCTTGCGAAAGTCGGCTATGAACGTATTCAAGAAACGGCAGATCCGGAGCAAAGCATAGATAGAGCAAGAGATAACTGGCTCAAACTCGGGCGAAGCGAAAAATGGGTGCAACAACGCATGAGCGGCCAGGAAACGCGCAACAAACTTACCGACTACTGGAAAGAATCTGGCGTAAAAGAACAAGATGAATTTGCTGCGTTAACTAACATTATTCATGAGGAATGGACAGGTCTGACAGTTAAGCAACATAAAGCGTTGAAAAATCTGAAGACACAAAATCTGCGTGATCACATGTCCGAAGCGGAATTGATTTTCACTGCTTTAGCTGAGCTTTCTACTCGGCAAATTGCCGAAAGCGAGCAGGCAAAAGGATTTGCAAAAAATGCCACGGCAAGTAAAAAAGGCGGAAAAATCGCCAAAAATGCGCGGAAACAATTGGAAGCTAAAACGGGTAAATCAGTCATTACCGGCGAAAACTTTCTGCCGCCGGTGAAAAATAAGAAGGTATTGAGGGGGTAGGTGGGATTTCGCTGTAAATGGGTGTATCAGGCTCTTGTTTGCGCAACTAAATGGGGCTGCTGCTCACGGGCAGCATCACAGGAGTAAGCATTCACGGACGGGAACGGAGTGACTTTTTGTATATTAACCCTCATGCAAACACAAAATCAATCTATCAGCGATGTATTAGCAAAAAATGCTACTTCTTTTTTCATACCTCCATTTCAAAGAGCATATGCATGGGGAAGACCAGAAATTGAAAGATATTATGCCGACATTATGCGAATTATTGGTTCCGAACTAAACAATAGTCAACATGACAAATTAGAACATTTCTTTGGAACGGTTGTGATCAAAGAAGAATCAGTGGGATTTGCGAAGAAGTCAATAATTGTTGATGGACAACAGCGCCTCACTACAACATTGATTTTTTTGATT
>JAITUM010000119.1 GCA_031286305.1 Candidatus Fibrimonadaceae bacterium
AAACTGCGAGGGGGGGGGGGGGGGGGGGAGGTGATGATTTTAAAATAAAGTTTTTCATATGGTTCGCATGCACGTTTGCTGCGTAAAACTTGCTGTACTCTAAATCACTTTTACCAAAATATACTGCTATTATTGCCATGATGACGGCAATATAGAAAAATATAAGCCGGTTGTCAAGGGTAAAATCATTTTTTTGTCGTTTTTTTTGAAAATATCCCCATTTTTGTGGTTTAGATTATAACTCGCTTGCTTTTACTGCGTAGTGGGTGCGGCAATATTCGCATATTACATCCAAAACCTCTTCTTTTTGTTTTAGGTCTCTCACTTCACATGGGTGTAGCGATGAGAGGCTTGCAAGAACGCGCTCATGGCTGCATGGGCAATAAGCTTGCGGAAATATTTCTCTAATAATTTCAATAGGGTAAGGACCTCGCAGCTGGTCCAGCAAATCTAAAAGTTTATATTCACCGTCTTTGTAAAAACTTTTCAAATCCGGCAAAGTGCGAACAACGGCATCCATGATTTCTAACTCTTTTGTGCCCGCATCCGGAAACGCTTCCAGCAAAAAACCCATGGCAAAATTTAATTTAGAAGGATCTTCTTCAGAAACTTCCGCTAAAATTCCCGCTGCGCTTTTTGTTTGCTCCGACTGATGCAAATAAGCGGTTAAATTAACGCCCATTTGCGTGGAAGGCGCCTCTACAATGCTTTCTTTTATCCTTTCGGCTTTCTCATTAAGTTTGATAACTGTTATTTTTTGCGCTGTTATTTTTGGTTTAGCTCCAAGTTTCTTCAAATCATCTTGAGGAATCATCGCTCGTAAAAGACCTTGCGGAGTAGAGTCTGCTTGCGCCAACCTGAAATCGCCACTGGTTTCTATTCTAAAATTCACTGTACCGGGAAATTTTAGCCCACTGGAAAGCAAAAGTGAGGCCACTGCCGTTTCAGCCATAAATTTAAAAGCAAAGCCTTTGGCTTCGTGTTTTTTGCCAATCTCGTTCATGGTATTTTTAATGGAGACCAATACAAACCTCAGCGGCGCCTTTTCTCCCGTAGCTCTAACGATAATATCACTTGATTTTGACATAGGGAGAAGGTAGAAAATGTTTGAGTCTAAAGCTATGAAGTTTGAATCAATCAACATTTACTTTACTAAATTCCGCTAATGGATTCATTTCTCGTATCTCCAAAAGGGCCGCTTAAAGGCTCAGTTAGAATTTCCGGCGCAAAAAACGCCGTGCTTCCCGTTATGGCAGCGGCAATGCTTGCAGACGGAGTCTCCAGAATAGGCAATGTACCGCAATTAAAAGATATGCGCACAATGGCAGACGTTCTGCGTGTAACGGGTTGCCGCATAAAAGAAAACGGCACCGAGTTGCGCATAGATTCAAGCGATATAAATCATTTGGAAGCCCCATACGAACTTGTAAAAACCATGCGTGCAAGTTTTTATGTGCTCGGACCTTTAGTAGCAAAATTCGGTAAATGCAGAGTATCTTTGCCCGGAGGCTGTGCCTGGGGACCTAGACCCGTTGACCTGCACCTGAAAGGGCTGGAAGCACTTGGAGCGAAAATAAATATCACGCACGGATATGTTGAAGCACTTTGCGAGGGGCGACTCAAAGGAAACACATTCTCCTTTCCAATTAGCTCGGTTGGCGCAACAGCGAACATTCTCATGGCTGCCACCCTTGCAGAGGGAACTTCCGTTTTGCAAAATTCCTCCATAGAACCCGAAATCACCGCTCTTGCCGAATATTTAACAGGAATGGGCGCAAACATAAACGGCATAGGAACCAGAACCCTAATTGTTCAAGGCGTTGAGAAATTAAACCCCGGAAACGGCAACACCATAGCAGACAGAATAGAAGCGGGAACTTTTTTAGCGGCAGCGGCAATAACAAGAGGCAAAGTAAAAACCACAGATATGGATCCCGAGCACCAAAGCGCACTTTTGGAAGTTTTTAAAAGCATGGGATGTGAAATAACCATAGGCAGTGACTGGGTTGAACTGAACGCCGAAAACAAAGAACTCTTGCCTGCGCACATAACCACGCTCCCTTATCCCGGTTTTCCAACCGATATGCAAGCCCAGCTCATGGCAGTGCTTGCAACTGTAAAAGGCGTATCTTCCGTACGCGACACCATTTACAACGACCGATTCAAACATGTTTCGGAGCTTGAAAGGCTTGGTGCGGATATTTCCTTAAAAGAAGACACCGCCATAATAAACGGAGGTGGCGAACTTACAGGCGCTCAAGTGATGGCAAGCGATTTGCGAGCCAGCGCCGCCCTTGTTTTAGCCGGATTAGCAGCCAAAGGCCAAACTAAAATAAGCCGAATTTATCATCTGGACAGAGGCTACGAAAACTTTGAAGGCAAGTTGACTTTGCTAGGAGCGAACGTTGAGAGAGTGCGTTAGACTCCTATCTTGACATGGAGTTAAGCTTAATCAACAAATTTATCGCATCTTTCGGAAAATCAGGTGCAGCATTTTCAAGTGTTTCTAGCAACTTGTGCACTTCATCGCTTTGCGGAAGCATATAACCTGCTTCGCGCAAAATGTCCTCTGCCATACGAAGATTGGATTTTGCAATGGCCGTGGCAAATTGCCTTGTTGTTGCATTATCCGAAGATGCAGCAACAACACTGGCAATACACCATTGCAGCACCTTGCTAAGCCCCAATGCACGTTGCGCCGCAACAACCGAATCTGCTTTTGGCTGCTCAGCCGGATATGTATCGGGAATCATTGAAATGGCACCGGATGGGCAAGCTGTTACGCATGCCATGCAGCCGGAGATGCACTTGCTTGCATCAATTATGCTGTCCTCCGTATTTGTAGCCCCGGTTGGGCAGACATAAAGACACATGCAGTCTTTTCCACAAAGTCGAATATTTCTATATGCCGGCATATCACCTTTTCTCCACTTGATACATTTTGAAACCCGGCACTTTGCATACAGGGCATATTTCCGGACGTGCATTGCCCACGTAAATAAACCCGCAAATGTCGCAGACATAAATCCTGGAATCTCCAAGCGTTTCGCCCCCTTTAACAAAGCGGTCGAGTAGTGTTTTCATAATAACGCTGACTTTTTCGCTCCATACCAATGAACGTTGCGCTCCTCTATCCGCCTCTTGTTTTGCGGCAGAATTAGCTGTTGAAAAACCGTTCAACAAATCGTCTGCAAGCATTTTTGCAGCATCTTCCAACGTTTTGTCTTGTTCCACATTTATCTTCGATTTGAAGTAATCGGCAAGCTCGTTGAATGCTTCCATTTCTGCCATGAGACGTTGCTTTTCACAGGCTTTGGCAAGACTAGAGCATATCGCCGATATCTCTCCGGCAGATAATCCCTTGATGTTCAGCGTTGCTGCTTTTGGTAGAGCTTCTACAGGAGGCTCTGTTTCTCCAAGCAGCTCAAACTCAGTTTTTGATGCTGCGCATACAGGACAAACAAAGTCATCAGGAACATCTTCCCACTTGGTTCCGGGTTGAATTTCCTCATCCAAAACACCAACGGCTTCATCATACACGTAACCGCAAACCTTGCATACATATTTCTTCATATTTGGCCCCCCTCATTTATTGTGCCAAGTGTAAAATAGAAAATGCAATATTGACTTAATCATTGATTTCTAAATTACGCTTTATGTCAAAACCAATATCCTTAACAGGCATTAAACCTACAGGCACTCCGCATTTGGGTAATTACCTTGGCGCAATACGCCCTGCTCTTGAACTTAGGCAAAAATACAGCACAGTTTATTTTATAGCAGATTACCATGCTTTAACAACAGTGCACAGCAGAGAAGAAATGCAAAGCAACACGCATAAGGTTGCAGCAACCTGGCTCGCTTTGGGGCTGAATCCGGAAGAGGGACTGTTTTATAAGCAAAGCGATATTCCGGAAATATTTGAACTTTCATGGTTGCTCTCATGCTTCACGCCAAAAGGTTTTATGAACCGCGCACACGCCTACAAAGACAAAGTAGCAAAAAACCAAGCTGCAGGCACAGACCCTGATGATGGCGTTAATATGGGGCTTTACTGCTACCCATGCCTTATGAATGCGGATATTTTAATGTTTAAGTCCGATATTGTTCCGGTTGGCAAAGATCAAAAGCAGCATGTTGAATTTAGCCGTGATGTTGCGGAGCGTTTTAACAAACAATACGGCAAAGATATTTTTGTTTTGCCGGAGCCGGTTATTCAAGCGGAAACAGATATTATTCCGGGACTGGATGGGCGCAAAATGAGCAAGTCTTATGATAATACCATTGAGATTTTTTTGTCTTCTAAAGAATTAAAGGCAAAAGTCGGGAAAATTGTGACCAATAGCCAGGGAATGGAAGAGCCTAAAGACCCGGAAAAATGCAATGTATTTGCCTTGTATAAACTTTTTGCAAACAAAGAGCAAATAGCTGCTTTGGATGCTCGCTACCGCGCGGGCGGAATGGGTTGGGGGCATGCAAAAGAAGCTTTGCGCGAACTTTTGGAAGAGCATTTGGCAGAATCAAGAGAAAAATACAATGCACTTTTGGCAGACACTTCGCAAATAGATAAAATTCTGGCTTATGGCGCAGAAAAAGCAAGGGCAATAGCCAAGCCTTTTATGCAAGAAATAAGGGATACCATTGGAATATAGGGGGAGTGTTCCTGAGTCCGATTGAACTTTATGAGAAGCTTTTTGCGCTTTATGGTCCGCAAGGTTGGTGGCCTGTTAGGAACGGGTGTGGAGCTAAAACCAGAGAAGGCAAATTTGAAGTTTGCATGGGAGCGATTTTAACGCAAAATACTTCGTGGATACAAGTAGAAAAAGCCCTAAACAATCTTTTTGCTGCAGAAATAAACACGCCGGAAAAAATTTTGGAAACAAATTCCGAAACTCTAGCAAATCTAATCACCCCTGCAGGTTACAAAAACCAAAAAACAACCTACCTAAAAAACATAGCAGAGTGGTTTATAAAAAACTATACCCCATACCCTCCTAACACCCTTCCAGCTGAACATTTCACTGGTGAATCGCCAAAGGCGAGTATACCCTATACCCTAGAGCTCCGAGATAAATTGCTAGAAGTCAAGGGAGTTGGCAGGGAGACTGCGGACTCTATTTTACTTTACTTTACGCCTTTCATTTGCCCACTTTTGTTATAGATACATATACAAAAAGAGCGCTCGCATTCTTGAATCTTTTTGATGAAAAAACCAATTATGAAATTTTGCGCAAATGGTTTATGGAAAATTTAGAGCCATCCGTAGAATTATTCCAAGAATACCATGCATTGTTTGTGGTAAATGGAAAACAAAAATTACTATTTTCACAATATGGATAGGCGAGGCTTTTTAAAAACTTTAGCAGTGGTAGGTGCCGCTTTTACCCTTAAAATGAAAGGCGGAATGGCTGTGTTTGCCCAAACTATAACCGACCAAATGGAAAATCCTGCGGATTTGGTGGCTGTGATGGGCGGAGAACCCGACGCAATGTTCCAAAAAGCCATTGAAGAAATGGGTGGGATGAGCAGATTTGTAAAATCCGGGCAGAAAGTGGTTGTGAAACCCAACATTGGCTGGGACAAGGTGCCTGAGCTGGCGGCAAATACAAATCCTGTTTTGGTAGGAGAAATTATTCGCCAATGCTTTGCGGCGGGTGCAAAAGAAGTTGTTGTTTTTGACAACACTTGTGATAATTGGAAAAAATGCTATGCAAACAGCGGTATTGAAGCTGCAGCAAAAGCCGCTGGAGCAAAAATGATGCCCGGTCATGAAAAATCATATTACCGAAGCGTTCCCCTTCCGCAAGGAAAGTCTCAGAAAAACGCTAGAATTCATCAGGCGATTTTAGATTGCGATGTGTGGATCAATGTGCCTGTGCTAAAACATCACAGCGGTGCAAATATGAGCATTGCCATGAAAAATTTAATGGGAATTATTTGGAACAGAATGATATTCCACGTTAAAAATCTTCAGCAAAGCATTGCGGATATATGCACGCTTGACAAAAAACCTGTGCTGAATATAGTTGACGCTTATCGAGTTCTTAAAACAAATGGCCCGCGCGGAAAATCAAAAGAAGATGTGGTTACTCCCAAAGCTCTATTTGTTTCGCAAGATATGGTAGCTGTAGATACGGCTGCTGCAAAATTTTTCAATCAAATTCGCGAAATGCCTTTGGAGCATGTAAAACATTTAGCGCACGGCGAAGAAATGAAAATCGGAACCATGGATATTGATAATTTGAATGTTAAAAGAATAAGGATGTAGAGGCTTATGCTTAAAAAGATACGGATCATAATATCGCTCCTTATTTTCAGCCTGCTTACTTTTTATTTTTTAGATTTTGCAGGCATATTACCCATGAGGTTTCATGCGCTTGCGCACATTCAATTTATTCCGGCCTGGTTATCGCACAATATCATTATTATGCTTTTTCTCATAATCCTAGCTTTGTTATTTGGGAGAATTTACTGCTCTTTCATTTGCCCACTAGGAACATTTATGTCCCTTTTCCCATGTTCCATATCCAAAGTAAGTAAACCGGCATTTACAAAATTGCGCTGGCTTATCTTAGCAATTACACTTGTTCTTTTCTTTTCGGGTTTTACCGTAGTTCTTGGAATACTTGACCCCTACAGCGCATATGGCAGAATAGCTGTTCATGTATTTAAGCCTGTCTATCTGTTTGCAAACAATATTTTAGCTTCTATTTTTAACAACTTCGGCAATTATACATTCTATAAAGTTGAGATAGTAATGCTGAGCGTTTTCTCGTTTATCGTTGCATTGCTTACATTTGTGGCTATCGGCGTGCTGGCATGGAAAAAGGGGCGCTTTTATTGCAATACAATTTGCCCTGTGGGAACAATTTTTGGATTTATAAATAAATTTTCTCTTTTCAAAATCCGAATAGATAACGGAAAGTGCACCTCTTGCGGTATTTGCGCAAAAAAATGCAAGGCCTCGTGCATTGATGTAAAGGCAAAAACAATAGATTATAGCAAGTGCGTTAATTGTTTTAGCTGCATAAATAATTGCAGTAGAAAAGGTTTATCTTT
This sequence comes from Candidatus Fibrimonadaceae bacterium, assembly GCA_031286305.1. Lineage (GTDB taxonomy): Bacteria > Fibrobacterota > Fibrobacteria > Fibrobacterales > Fibrobacteraceae > Fibrimonas. The sequence goes on from JAITUM010000119.1 coordinate 7,060, forward strand.
TGCCATGAAGAGCAAGGAAAAAGAGCTGGAAAAGGAAGAAAAGGTAGATAAGAGCAAAAGAAAATTTGTGTTAACAAGTTTGGCTACTACTGTAGCGGTTCCGGCAGTTTTTGCGTCTCACCCTGTTCCTGGCGCCATTTCCCAAAGGGGAGCTTCTGCTCAGAGGAAAATTGCGATTAGTCCTCCCGGCTCGGTTAGCGCGGAGCGTTTGTTGAAGCATTGCACATCTTGCCATTTGTGCATAGCCAAGTGTCCTTCAAAGGTGTTAAAACCTGCATTTATGGAATATGGCATTGGTGGAATGATGATGCCCATGATGCATTTTGAAAGGGGATTTTGCAATTATGATTGCATCACGTGCAGCAGTGTGTGTCCAAATCACGCGTTACTTCCGTTGACTAAGAAGCAGAAGCACGGGTTGCAGGTTGGAAAGGTTATTTTTATTCCTGAAATTTGCGTTGTTCATACAAATGGAACGAGTTGTGGTGCATGTTCGGAGCATTGCCCCACTCAAGCCGTAAAAATGGTTCCATATAAAAACGGTTTGACAATTCCCGTTATAGACACGGATATATGCGTGGGCTGTGGTGGCTGCGAATTTATTTGCCCTGTTCGCCCTCACCGTGCTATATACATAGAGGGCAACAAGATTCATAAAAAGGCAAAAGCCTTTGCCGTTGAAGAAACGGAAGAAAAAGAAATAACGGACTTTGGGTTTTAGCTCTATAGAACTTGCCGGGAGAACCTTCATATTTGCCGTGAAGTTAATAGCCATTAATTACTCGCCAATGCGGGGACACCCCGCAACGCCTCGATTCTTTGGCAAAAAAAACGGTTAAATTTGCACAAAAAAATGATAAAAGTTAAAAAATCCTAAAAAACAGTTGACAATCCCTTAAAATGTTTCTACCTTTATAGTTAATGCTTAAGAAACCTTTAATTTTATTTTTGTTTCTCTTTTGCTTATCAGCTGCAAATGCGGCTTCTGTTTCCCAAACTTCCGGCTACTATCTCATTTCAGCCGACACGGTTTTTCTTTCTGATTACACCAAAACTTTAGGCGGCGACATATACGGCGATGTATTGGAGATAGGCGCAGATGCTAAAATTCTTGGCAGCGTGGCCGCAAACGCCAAATGCTTTTTGCGCGAAAGAGCAAGCATAAGCGAAGCTTTGAGCTTCCCTGCCTCTTGCGCAAAGCAGAACGGCATAATGATTGGCAAGGAAATCAGAGAGAGGACCGAATACTCAAGCTCTGCAATTGGAAGTTTTTCCGCCGGCAGCCAAGACAGGTTTGTTCCGATAGGCGCAGACGATGTTCTGCTTCCTGGCGCCTATGGCAGCCTTCGCATAGACGCCCGCTCTGCGGTGCGCTTGCAGAGTGGTTCCTATGTGTTTTCATCCATCCACACCGAGCCTGATGTAAGATGGCACTTTGATTTGAGCAACGGCCCTGTGAGAATTTATGTCCAGAGCGGCATAAGGTTTGCAGACAGAAATGTTTTTTCCATAACCGGCGGCAATCCCAGCGAAATAGAATGGCATGCAGCATCCGGATACATAGATATAGGTACGGACGGTAAATTTTTCGGCCGTTTCATAGCCCCTAGCAGCCGCGTTCGCCTTGCCCCTAGAAAAGCCATGTCGTGGGCGGTATAGAAGCGCGGCATTTTCATATGGAGCCTCATGCAACCGTTTCGATGGAGCCTCGGGCAGAGGAGATTTCCCATAGCGAATACAACTTTGGCCCTTTCTACAATAAGCATCTTTTCCGCTACCGCTCCGCATTGCCAGCAAGCATAAGCGCAGTAGAAATGTATGTTTACGCCCAGGCTTTCGATATCAGGGTTAACGGCAATGAGGATCGCAATGTGAGTTTGGGAAATGCTTCCCAGAAGGTTTCAGTTAAAATCTCCCGCCCCTTTGTCGCAGATTTCCCTGCTGAGGCCTTTTCAAGCGTTTATGAGTTTTCATTCAACAAGACTTCCAGCTATCGCGTTTATTGGAATCCTAGCTCCCCTTGCGTGTCTAATTGCCATGGCAATTCCGAGGAGACCGCTTTGCGTTCATTTTCTCAGGCTTTGTCTGAGGCTCAGAAAGACGGTTTGGAGCTCAAGATGACCGGCGGCTCTTGGGAGGTTCCTGAGGAGCACAGAGTTTTCCCTGTTGGTTTTGAGCTTGTCGGCATTGAGAAGCCTTTTTGGGAGCTGTCTTCTTTTTCTGAGATACCCGCTCTTAATGTTAAGAACAATCCCATAGAGCTATCCGGCAAATCTCCCAGGCGTTTGACCGGTTTGCACATAACCGGCGGTGCGAAAGGCGCTCTTAGGGCTTCTACCGATAGGCTTGAGCTTTTTAGCATGGCTTTTTTGCAGAATGCGTCTAATGATAATGGCGGTGCTATATATTATGGCGGCAAGGGTTTGCTTGTAGGCAGGACTCTGCTGCTTGAGAATAATA
>JAITUM010000129.1 GCA_031286305.1 Candidatus Fibrimonadaceae bacterium
CTTGAGATAAGGGATATTTATCCTGAGTATTATTTGTTGAAGGTTGATCGTTTTAGGGATGTAGTTAAGAGCAAGCTTGACGAGTGGATGTATTATTTGAAGAATTCTTCTATCAAGTCTGATTTTGCCGCTCCTGGTTTGCTTGAAGCTGATAGTCGTCTTGAGTATAGTCGTTTGAGCCCCGAGGACAGGCGTTCTTACGACAAGCATGTTGATAATCGCCGCAGTGAGAAGAGTACTATTTACACAGCCAAGCTTGAGGGCAAAGCTGAGGGTCATGCTGAGGGTAAGCTTGAAGGTAAGCTTGAAGGTGAGGCTCTAGGCGAGGCTCGTGGTATTGAGAAAGGCAAGGCTGAGGGCAAAGCTGAGGGCATTTTACAAGTTGCAAAGAAGATGAAAGCTGAGGGCGTGGATATTGATGTTATATTGAAGGTGACGGGTTTGTCCGCTGAGGACGTGGCAAAACTGGTGGTTTAATTAACATGGCGAAACAGATGGTTTAATTGAGAATTGAGAATGGAGAATTGAGAGTTAGAATGCATAAATCTTTGCTTATGAACAGTTCAGTCCCCGCATTGGGGGTAGCGGAAAACGCCGTAGGGGCGTTGTCAACGCCCATGTGCAATGGTGCTGCGCAAAGGCGGTTGCAGCGAGGGGGAAAATCCCCCCTTCTAGAGTAGAGCCAAAAATCTGGCACATTTTTTGCATCTACCAATTGTATGGATATACGGCTCAAAGATTTGATAGGCGTTGGCGTGGCATCGCTGCTGCTTTTTCCCGTGATTTTCTTTGCTGTTTTGCTTGTAACCGGGACAGCAAGGCTGGAAGTTGGCAGTTTAGACAACGAAACCAAGAGAAAAATTGCTGGTTACCTGGAAAGAAACACGCCAGAACAGCAAGCACAAGACTTGGAACAAAGCAAGCTTTACGAGGCAAATCGCAAAGCAACAATGGAATTAGATGAAAAAAGAAGGCTTCTTCAAGAGGAAACAGCCCGTTTGGAGCTTTTAAAGCTGGAAACAAGCCAAAAATTGGACCTAATCAGCCAAAATAGAGAGGCAATAGATAAAAGAGTGGGGGAGTCGCAAGTTCTTTCCGACCAAAAAATTGAGGAATTGGCACAGGTTTATGGCGCTATGAAGCCTATTGAAGCAGCTCCTATTTTAATGAATTTGGATGATGATTCCATTGCACGTATAATAAAAAGGGTTCCGGATACCCGTGGACAGGGCAGACTTTTGGCGGCAATAGGCGCTATGAATACTCAAAAAGCAGCTTCAATTACAAAAATTCTAGGCTGGAAGGAGAAGGGATTATGATTATCGCTGAAGTTTCAAATGTAAAAATGGATTCTTTTTTTGGTGTTGGTCAGGTAGTGACAAGCGATTTTGAATCGTTTTTGCAATCGGTGAACGGCAATATGATTAATGCGTCGGAAGATCTTCCGTTAGAAGATGTAGAAGATGTAGAAGAAAAGGATATGGCAGAACAATTTCTCCTTCTTTTGAAAAGGATTAAAAATGATTTTTTGCTTGACGATGAAAAAAAAGAACTGAGTGATTTGGTAGATGAGCGTTATCATTTTAGAAAGCATGAGCTTCTTTTGGAAGAAGAGGAAGAAGAAAAAGATGTTTCCAATTATGTGCAGGAAATAGAGTGGCAGCAGGCTGAGAAGTTGGTTCATATTATACGTTTGGCAACAGAAATAGAAATTGAAAAGCCGGAAGACATCAAAAAATTCGGAGATTTCATGATTGATTTATTGGAAAAAGGCTTGATAACTTTACAGGATTTGGAAAAACTAAGCAGACTACTCACGGAAACGGAGCAGAAAGGAGAGGAGTTCCCTGTTGTTAAGGTGATTTTAGAAAAGCTTTGGGATAGCATTAAGACCGGAGATGAAACAAAACAGGCAGAATTGCTTTCGGAACTGGAAAATTTTATTGCAAAAGAATTTCCGCAAAAAGAGATTGAAAAAATAGAACCGGCTTTTTTGAGAATAATTTTAGACAATTTTGTGGCAAGCATTGAGAATGAAAATAATGTAGAGAAGAAAGAGGCTTTTTTAGCAGATGTTAAAGAGGTTTTAAAACCCGAGACAAGAACGGGTATTGAACAGAAACCAATTGAGAAATCGATTGAGAAATTGATTGAGAAGTCAATTGATAAGCCAGTTGAAAAGGTAATCGATAAAAATGAGAAACCGATTGAGAAAACAAATGCTGAGAAAACAGGTTTTGAGTTAAAACCGGAAGGTGAAAAAAGCGAAAATAAAGGCGCAAAGCCGGAAGCACAGCAAACAGCATCGACACAGCCTGTACAGCCTGAGGTGCGTGCCGTTTGGGAAGGCGGCGGGTTAAAGATAGAGGTGATTGATTCAAAAACCGGCGAAAAATTGCAAAGCGTTCCGGCAAGCGGAAATACGCAGGAGCGCATGCATGAATATGAGGTTATTCGCCAGGTTGTTGCAAAAGCAAAATTTATTACAACACCAACAGGTGAACAAAAACTCACAATACAGCTTCGCCCGGATCATTTGGGGCAGTTGGATTTGCGTATTGTTTTGAATCGCGGTGAAATGCAAATTCACGCTAGAGTTGAAAGCGCAACTGCACAACAGGCATTGGAAAATCATATAGGATTTTTGCGCGAGGGTTTGGAAAAACAGGGTATAACTCTGGAGCGTTTGGAAGTTTCAATTGAACAAAAAGACAAGCAAGATGCTTGGTCTTTGATGGAAAGACAGGAGCAGCGTGAGAGGCGTGGTAATCGCAAACATCGGCAGGGCAGGGAAACGCATTTGGCGGTTTCTATTGCAAATGATGCAGGTGCCGATACCGGCAGGCGGCTTGGTTATAACACAATGGAGTATTTAGCATAGGGAGGCAATATGTCTGTAGAAAGTACCGGTGGATTATTCAGTTATACGAACGAACAACAGGTTCGCAGAGTGTCTTTGACCGGCGAAGGTAGCAGCGTTGTTAGTCAGGGTGACACTAAGCTTTTTGAAAAAGCCGGTGAAACAATGGGTAAGGACCAGTTTTTGAATTTGCTGGTAGCTCAGTTAAAATATCAGGATCCGTTGAATCCTGCTGAGGACACTCAGTTTGTGGCGCAGCTCGCTCAGTTTTCGCAGTTGGAATTTACGCAAAATTCAACAGCGGCAATTTCTTCGCTTGCCAGCAATATGCAGGCATTTATGGAGTTGCAGAGCTTGCAGGCACAGAGCATAACCAATGCCAGTGCAACACCTCTTTTGGGTAAAGATGTTCGTGTTATGGAAAATTCTTTTAATTATCCGGGTGTAGGCGAAAAGGAGCTTAACATATTCTTAATGGAAGGACACAAATCCGGAACCGTTGTAATCAAGGATAAAGATGGAAAGATTGTAGCTGAATTAGAGGCGGATGTTGATACTATCAAGGGTGGAGAGGTTAAGGTAAAGTGGGATGGTAAAGACCAAGAAACCGGCAATCCGTTTTTGGGTGGCAAATTCACTGTTGAAGTGTTGGATGCTACCGGTTTAAAAGCTGCTGGTTATGCCTATCAAGACGGCAAAGTGAGTGGTGTTAGCTTTAATTCAGGCGGTGCTTCTTTAACTATAAACGACGTTCAATACGGTCTTGGATTAATAGTGCATGTGAAGGATATAGAAGATATGAAGGACGGAAACAAAGATAAAGACGAAAGTAAAGAAGCGTAGGACCAACGCATCTAAACTTTTAAATATACCCAAGCGACTAAATCAGCGTTTTCTATATTACAATCATGAAGAACCTTATACTTTTTGGCTTAATTGGAGCCTCGATTATCACCAATGTGGTGCTTTTTGCGGGGAAGGGAAGTGCTGCTAGCAAAGCTCAGGCTGAAGTTAGAAAAGCTCGAGAAGACGCTGCATTTGTCAGATCTCAGACTAACGACATTATTTTAAATAATAATTTGTTGTGGTCTATAGTAGATAGCACTTGGAAAAGTCCTGATAAATCTAGAGCTTTTATCAAAAGACTCGCAGATTCTCAACGAGTCCCTCGTTGCAATGGCAAAGCTTGTGCCGGAAACGAAGATGAAGCTCGTTTGAGAACTAATATCGTTTCTAATGCTCAAGAGCGTAGCATAACGGTTGGCTGGGGCAGCAGCGGAAAAACCAGCATGAAATACTATTTCAAAGTCATTTACGATGGCAGAGATAGATTCGTAACCATAGATGCAAGCGACCTTCTAGGGCAAGCTTTAGGGCAAGACACTGAAGAAGAAGCTGAAGGAGAAGAGGAAAGCTAAAGCTTACTATATTTCCCTCATGAAAATCAGTTTAAATTGGTTAAAAAGGCATCTTGATATAAAGGTTTCTGTAGAAGAAATCTCCTCAAAACTTACAAGTTTAGGGTTTGAGGTGGAAGGTGTTGAAGAATTTGGAAAAGTCTATAGCGGCTTGCTTGTGGCGGAGGTTTTGGAGTGCGGCCCGCACCCTGATAGTGATCACTTAAGCCTTGCAAAAGTTTTTGACGGCAAAGAGAATCTGCAAATTGTTTGCGGCGCCCCAAATGTTAAGGCCGGAATAAAAGCCGTTCTAGCACCCATAGGTATTGAGTTGCCTTTTCCGGATGGCAAAAGTTTGAAAATTAAAAAATCAAAAATCCGCGGCTACGAAAGCTTTGGAATGCTTTGCGCCGAAGATGAAATAGGCCTTTCCGATGACCACGAAGGCATTCTAATTTTACCGGATGATGCCCCAGTAGGAAGCTCCTTTGCAGAGCTGGGTTACTACGACACAGTCTTTGAACTAAACGTAACGCCCAACCGCCCCGATGCTCTTTCACACCTAGGAATAGCCCGTGAATTGGCAGCGGTGTATGGATTGGCGTTGAATGGCGTTGAATGTAGTAGAGACGCAATGCATTGCGTCTCTACTACATTCAACGCCAATCCCCCAAAATTAACCGTCACTGCGCTTGATGCTTGTCCGCATTATGTTGGGCGTGTTATTAACAATGTGAAAATTGCGCCTAGCCCGGAATGGTTGCAGAAATTGTTGAAGGCTGTTGGATTGAATCCTATTAACAATGTTGTGGATATTACGAATTTTGTTCTTATGGATATTGGGCAGCCGCTTCACAGTTTTGATTTAGGCAAGTTGAGCGGCGGAGAAGTGGTGGTTCGCTTTGCAGAAGAGGGTGAGAAATTTACCACGCTGGATGGCAAAGAACATGTGCTGAAAAATACAGATTTGGCTATTTGCGATGGAAACCGCCCAGCTTGCCTTGCAGGTGTTATGGGAGGCTTGGAATCTGAAATTACGGAAGAAACCAAGGATGTATTTTTAGAATCGGCATTTTTTAATCCGACCGTTGTTCGCAAACAAGCAAAGAGACTTGGTCTTTCAACCGATTCAAGCTATCGCTTTGAGCGAGGCGTTGATTTTGAATTGCAGAATTTTGCAAGCGATTATGCTTGTTCCCTTATTGCAGAAATTGCCGGCGGAACTGTTGCGGAGAAATTAGAATTTATTTCGCCGGAACATTTGCCAAAACGCTCTGCGGTGCCCTTGCGCGAAGAACGCATTGAAAAACTTTTGGGCATAAAGGTTCCTTTGGAAGAAGCAAAAAAACTTTTGGCAGGAATAGGTATAAAAGAAATTATGCCGAGCTGGCGTTTTGATTTGGAACGCGAGGCAGATTTAATAGAGGAAGTTGCAAGGCTCATAGGCTACGATAAAATTCCCTATGATGTTCCGAGCTTTAAAGCGGAGCCAAATGAATTGCCGCTTCAAGAAAAAATAAACCGAAAAATTCGCTATTCCCTCTCTGCGCTTGGTCTGCATGAATGCCTGTCGCTCCGTTTTACCAGCAAAAAGAAAACCGAGCAGGTATTCGGAAATAGCGATGATAAAAGGGCAAATCCGGCGAAGCTCTTGAATCCTTTGAGCGAAGAGTTGGGCGTGCTGCCAACCAGCCTGATGCCGAATTTGATTTTCAGTGCGGCAGAAAATGCAAAGCATCAAAAGTCTGTTCGACTTTTTGAGGTTTCAAAAGCGCAGTTTCCCACACCCGAAACTGCAAGCGAAAAGGATCCCGGATTTGAAGAAATTCCTTTGCTTGGCATTGTTTATGCAGAGGCAAAGATGGAGTTTTTGCAATTCAAGGGTTTGTTGAATGCATTTTTCAAGAGCTTGCATGTTTCTGTAAATTTTGAAGTACCGGAAACTCCTGAAGTATTTTTGCATCCAGGTCGCTCGGCGGTTCTTAAGCTCGGTAAAAAAACACTGGGTTGCTGCGGTGAGCTGCACCCCGCTGTTCAAAATAAATTCGATTTGAAAATGAATACTTTTGTGTGCGAAATAGATTTGTCGGTTTTGGAAACTGCATTCTTAAAGCCTGTTTCTTTCAAGGAATTTTCCAGGCAAATGATTATAGAGCGAGATGTTTCCATTGAAGCGGATGAGCTTGTGACCCACGTAGAATTACTTTCAAAGTTCAAAGGTTTTAATCCCAAATTCTTGGTCGGCATTGAGCTAATCAGCATTTACCAAGGCGAAAAAATTGCCGCAGGTAAAAAAAACCTGCTTTATCGTTTTTATTACCAAGCCCCCGACCGTACGCTTACAGATGAAGAGATTAACGCAGTGCACACAAAGTTGCGTGAGAAGATTGAAGGTGCGGGGCTGGTGCTTAGGTAAAATGCCGGAAGAACAAAAAACAAAAAATAAAACCATTTTGCTTTCGCAAAACGAGTTGGAACAATATTCAAAAAAAATAGTTCGCTTTCAGAACAAGAAGTTTAATTTGAAACAGATATTGAATAAAACAATATGTGCGGATTTATTTGATGTGTTAGATGAACTTCCAAAATATTTTGTTGATTTGTTGATTATAGATCCGCCTTACAATTTAAATAAGAATTTTAACGGTTTAAAATTTTCTGAAACGGATGATGCTCATTATTTAGAATATTTGGAAAGCTGGTTTCCAAAGGCAATGAATTTGCTAAAACCAAATGGCTCCGTTTATCTTTGCGGAGATTGGAAATGTTCGGCGCAATTGTACTTGGTTATGAAAAAATATGCGAAGGTGCGGAACAGGATTATTTGGCAAAGAGAAAAGGGCAGGGGAGCCAAGGCTAATTGGAAAAATGCAAGCGAAGATATTTGGTTTGGCACAAAAGGAAACGATTATTATTTTGATGTTGAGGCGGTCAAGCAAAAAAGAAAAGTTTTGGCCCCATACAAAGAAAACGGAAAACCTAAAGACTGGGAAGAAACAGAAAACGGGAAATTTAGGCTTACATATCCAAGTAATTTTTGGGATGATATTTCCGTGCCTTATTGGTCAATGCCGGAAAATACAAAGCACCCAACGCAAAAGCCAGAAAAACTGTTTGCCAAGCTTATACTTGCGAGTTGCCCTGAAAATGGAATTGTGTTAGACCCGTTTTTAGGTTCGGGAACCACCTCTGTTGTGGCAAAAAAATTAAACAGGCAATTTGTTGGAATAGAAATGAATGAAGAATATTGCTGCTTCGCAGAAAAGAGATTGGATTTTGCGAATTTAAATAAAAAAATACAAGGTTATTCAAACGGCGTGTTTTGGGAACGGAATACCGCAAACCTGCAGATGCGAAAATGCTGATCATTGATTCTGAAATTAATTCCTTGCGCGGAGTTTTAGAACCCTGGTTTGCTGTGCAATATTTAGATTCTGAAAATATTTCAAAAGAAACTTTGAAATACTCCGATGCCCTGATTATTCGCTCAACCAGAAAATATGGTAAAGAAACCTTGCTTGGAACAAATGTAAAATTCATAGGCACAGTGACTTCCGGTTATGAGCATATAGATACCGGGTTCTGCGAAGAAAACGGAATTTTCTGGACCAATGCGCATGGCAGCAATGCAGAATCCGTTGCGGAGTATATATCTGCCGCTTTAATTGCAATTTCAAAAAAAACACGTCCTTTAAATGAACTGACGCTTGGCATTGTAGGTGTTGGCGCTACCGGCGGAGAAGTTAAAAAAAAAGCCGAAAATTTCGGAATGCGGCTTTTGCTTTGTGATCCCCCCAAAAATTTAAACGACAATATTTTTGACGCAGACATAATAACGCTTCACTGTCCGCTTGAAAAAGACACATGGTATATGGTAAACGAAGATTTTTTAAAAAAGATGAAACGCGGTGCATGGTTAATAAATGCGGCGCGGGGCGCAATATGCAACAGCGAGGCTTTGCGTTACGCTTTGCAATCAAAGCATTTGGGTGGCGCAATCATTGATGTGTGGGAAAATGAGCCGAATATAGATGCTTCGCTTTTGCCTTTAATCGAAATTGCAACCCCGCACATTGCTGGGCACAGCGCTGAAGCCAAAATAAATGCGGCAAATATGTTAGTGAGTTCCTTAGGCGAATATTTTAATATAGAAGAATTAAAGTCCAAAACCCTGCCCTTGCCTCAAAAATTGAGCAATTTTGCCTATTCCATTCGTGAAGATGATGCGGAATTCCGCAAAACCCCAAGGAATTTCACGGAAATCAGAAACAAATACCAAAGAAAAGCCGAGCTCAACCTAAGATAGGTCTCGTTTCTAGGGTAAAATTGGCAAAATATTCACAGAATTCAAAACCACACGTGCACTGTTATTCCTGCGGCAAGCAAGG
>JAITUM010000135.1 GCA_031286305.1 Candidatus Fibrimonadaceae bacterium
CAATCCGCTTTGCAACGCCTAAACGCTTCTCAATATACACGCCCGGTACCGTGGGTTTTTGTGTGCCCAGGGGTTGACCGTGGAGATTGTAATATTGTTGGGTATGGGGTATAGGGTATAAGTATAACAGACACTTGGTAAAGCGTTTATAGATGGGCTTTTTTTGATATTCTGGTAAATAGGTATAACAGACACTTGGTAAAGCGTTTGTATATGGGCTTTTATGGCTGTTCTGGTAAATAGTAGTGATTTTCAGCACACTTTATTACAAAAAAAGATATTTTTTGTGCCAACTTTAAAAAAATAAGTTATATTATTTGTCAGATGTTTGGCATTTGAGCGCATTTTTTAGGGGAGGTTTTTTGCGTTCTTTTTGCTTTAAGGGGGTGTCGAATGACAAAAACTAAATTCTTGATTCTTGCAACGTTGCTTGTGGGTTTGTTTTCAACAATGGCGTGGGGGCAGGCGGTAGTAGCATATACTATTTCAGGTGGTCCTGATAACTTCACCGTAACTAGAAATGGCGGTCCTGCCTTTTCGCAAACAAGTTCAGGTGGTAATTATGCCATTGTAATGGATGCTATAAGGAATAATGCCGCTGGCGCCCCTGTAGAGATAACTTTTGGAGGCGGTTCTTTCCGAGATGAAAACAGCAGTCCCGGTGTTTTTCAGTTTGTAAATGGTGGCAGTACCACATGGGGTACAATTACGCTTATAGGCAGTGTAAGCATTCAAGATCGTAACAAACCACTCATATATGTTGGTGATGATATTACTTTGGAAAGCCGATTAAGTATGAATTCCAGCCATTACAACGATGGTCTTATTCTTATTCACAGCGTTGGTACCGGATTGGTGACCATTACTAGTGGTACGCTTAATTTTGGAAGTCAATTTGGCATTCGTAATGCCGGTGCCGGCACAGTAACCGTTACAGGCGGAACATTCACTGGTACTGGCACTGCCATCGACAATACAGGTACTGGCACTATTATTCTCGGTGGTAACCCAACCATAAGCGGCAGAATATCAACCCCAGCAAACACAGTGAGCGTAATAACCGACGGCAATAACGCTTTTGCTCCTTCTGCCGGTAAAACTTACACCCTTAACCTCACTGGCACCCTTGCGGATAACGATATCGCTGTAATTGATGGTGCAGTTTTCCATCAAACTCCAAGCTTCTTTACAGTAAGCAATATTGGCAATCGTGTTTTAGCGCCGTATCTGCAAAAAGATCTTGCATTGCGGCCATCAGGTACTACTGCTCCTACCAATCTTGCCGGCACAATATCCATTGATAACGCCGACCCCCGCATAGGCGATGTGTTAACAGCCGAGCCTAATATAACCACGCCAAGCACAATTCACGGCGTGTATTTCTACGAGTGGTTTGTAGGTGGTGTGAGCAAACAAAAAAGTCGCAGTGAAACTTACACTGTGCAAGTAGAAGATTTTAACAAACCGGTTTTAGTTCAGTTCACCACAAACTGGGAAACCGGTAGTGCGGCAATAGTAAGCACAGCAACTGAGCTTGCAAAGAAAAAAGAAAACTTGCATCAACCCGAACTGCCGGAAGTTGAAGAAAATGGAATTAGTTTTACCTCTATAACTTTGAAAACAATATCGGGGTACGAATATAGAGTAGATGAAAATGCTTGGCAGGACAGTCCCGAAATTGTTGGCTTAATGCCCGATACGGAATACACTTTCTACCAAAGACAAAAAGAAACTGCAGATACCGAATACTCACTGACAAGTGTCGGTGTTACTTTTAGCACCCTAGAAGCAGATGGTGATGTGCTCTTAGGCAGGGTAACTATCAATAACAATGGCGCTAATCCTGCGCAGATTGCTCCATTTGTAGGCAATATACTTTCGGCAAATTTGGTTGACAACGATGAAGTAGGCTTGGAATTAAAATACCAGTGGCAACGAGGCTCTATAAATATAGAAGATGCTACCAATTCAAGCTATGAGCTAACTGTTTTCGATGCAGGCAGCACTATCAGAGTTATAATTTCTGTTGATGGTAGAATTAACACGCTTACAAGTTCGTTCACTATGGCGGTTAGCAAAGTAACGCTCACCGGCGAAATAATTGTCGTTAATTCCACTGAGAATAATCCGCCTAGGATAGGTGAAACGCTAACGGCAAATTATACAGGCAATGGTACTGAAGAACTTGGTGCATTCAATTATGAGTGGAGAGCCGGCAGTACGGTGTTAAAAACTGGCACAGAAAACACCTACGCCTTAACCGCTGCCGATTTCGGTAGGCGAATCACGGTTACGGTTACTAGCCAAGACCAAAATGGCTCGGTTGTAAGCAACCAGATTGGACCTATTGCTGATGCAAGCGGTGGTACGTCTATTGCTTATTTTGTTGCGTTCGGAAACAATGATGGCGAACAAATTACTGCAAGAAGAGGTAGTAGTACAGGTACTGTTATTTCACAGAATGCTAACGCTACAACAGTGTTTAACGCCATAAGAAGTGATGCAGGAGGTACGGATGTCAATATAACCATTAATAACGGAAATATCCACACTACCATTCCGTTCAATAATGCAGGAGCCGAAACATGGGGAGAAATCACGCTTGCCGCAGCTACTCGTGCCTTTGGTCGAGGAAGCATATCCATTGGAAATGGCGTTTCTGTAATAAGCAATTTAACGATTACAAATATGGGTTGGCAGGAAATAGTGCCATTCAACAATGCTGGCACATTGACTATTGCTGGTGATTCAATAGCGAATGGAAATGCACATGATGCTAATACTGGTCACTCCATTGTCAACACAGGCACTCTTATCTTGGCTGGCGATCCCACTATAATCGGCAGAATACAAACTCCTACAGGTGTTGTAAGAGCTGCCGATAATTTTGCTCCAGGTGCCACTAAAACTTACAGACTCAACTTCCAACCCGCAGCTGGAGCTGACCAAATTGCGGTACATAACGGTGCGCCTCATGTGGCTCGGTTTGCTGCGACTAATATGGGTTCATTCTCCCTAGTTGCTCACCAAGGTGATATTTGGGTAGGCACGCCACTTACCGGCACGGCGAGCATCAACAACATGGTGCCGCGCATAGGCGATGCGCTTATAGCTTCAATTACGGGAACCACCAATGCCTCCGGTACAAGAACCTTTGTTTGGAAAAACGGCAAAGGTGAAATATTGCATACCGGTGAAACTTACACTGTGCAAATTACAGATTACGAAGAAACTTTAACAGTTGAGGTTTCAACAAGCAACCAGTTAGGAATACTCGTAAGTTCATCAACGGCTGCTGTGCTGAAAAAAGTTGGCCCATCTGCTCCGGTAGCACCAACAGTAGTAAGTTCCGCAACAACAAATACAAGCATAACATTAGAGGAAAACCCAGGCCATGAATTCTCAATGGACAATGGCGAAACTTGGCAAACAAACAATGTATTTGTCGACTTAGAATCCGGCACAGAATACACATTTATTCAACGTGTAGCCGAAACTGATGACACCGAAGCTTCTGAAGCTAGCCCGGGAGTCTCCGAAACAACAACTACGTTGCCATTTGAAGGCACCGCAAGCATTGTCGGCAACATTGCAGAACCGCGAGTTGGCGAAACGCTTAAAGCTGTGCTTAACAACGGTATTCCCGGCATTACTCTAAGCTACGTATGGAAAAGATATGCGGCCGAAGATTTTGATATAGGTGAAGTAATAGAGAGTGCTGAAAGTGAAGAATATACCTTAACCAGAGATGATTTTGGTCATAAAATTACGGTCACAATTAGCGCAAAAGGATACTCAGGCGATAGCGAAAGTGAACAAACTAAGGTTGTCGATTGGGCAATTCTCACCGGCACTGCAACCATTACCGGCGGCACTGGTCCTGATGGTGCGCCGCGTATAGACGATGTGCTAACAGCCTCATTTGAAGGCAATGCCACTATAGGCTTTAGCTACCAGTGGAAAGTTTGCGACGGTGTTTGCGCAAATATTGGAGAAACGAGCAGCACTTATACTGTAACCGAAAGCAACTTAGGCTCCAAGTTTATGGTGGTGATTAGCGCGACCGAACACATAGGCGAAAAAGAAAGCGATATAACCGAAGCAGTACTGAAAAGGCTCTACGTTGGCGATGTTGTTGAACCGGTGGCAGAAGAAGTGACGTATAACAGCGTGGTTTTGGCAGAGGTTGATGGTTATGAGTATAGCAGAGATAATGAGAATTGGCAACTCGAAGCCGCATTCACCGGCTTAATGCCCGGCACCGAATACACTTTCTACCAGAGGGCAAAAGAAACCGATTATACCGAAGCTTCGGAAGTAAGCAGTGTCGCTGTGAGAACAAAAAAACTGCCCTTTGATGAAGGCTCAACTATCATCATCACGGGCAATGAACCGCCACGTATCGGCAATGTGCTAACAGCTGTATTTACCGGTTCCGGTGCAGATGAAAATATAGTGGTGAGCTATGAATGGAAAGCGGGCGGCAAAATAGTGGGAACCGATGAAACCTATACTATAACCGTTGATGACTTTGAAAAAACAATTACCGTTTCCGTTTCTTCCGATGCTCGCGAAGACGTGCTGACGAGCGATGCCACTGAAGCAGTGTTGAAAAAAGTCGGTCCCGCTGCTCCCGCCGCTCCAACAGTTAATACAGTTTCGCATAACCGTGTGATTTTAGATGAGAGCGATAACTATCAATATGCAATAGTTTTAGGCGATAATATTGAGGCTATTCCAAGCGTTTGGCAAAACACTCCTGAATTCACCGGATTAGCTGCTGAAACAGATTATGTTTTCTTCCAGCGCATAGCTGAAACCAACGACACCGAGGCTTCGCCGGCAAGCATTGGGCTGCTCCAAAGAACAGGTGAAGCCCCTGATGTAACAATTGAAGGCGAAGTAATACTTAGCGGTGCCAACCTCAACGAAGTTCGCATAGGCAACAAGCTCGAAGCTTCAATTGGCGGTGATACCAATGTTGAGGCAGATGAAGAATTAAGCTATGAATGGAAAAGATGCAATGCCAACGGCGAGGATTGCGAATCGATAATAGGGTTTTCCGATGAAAGTTATACGCTAACCATAGATGACCTTGGCAGCACAATCAGGGCAGTGATACGCTCCGATGACAAAGCCGGCGAACTTGTTAGCAACCCAACCGGAGTTGTATTGAAGAAAGTTGCTCCCACCGCACCCGATGCACCGGAATTAGCCGGAACGGCAACGCATAACAGCGTGACATTAGTTGCAGTTGAAGGTTATGAGTACAGAGTGAACAATGGTGAATGGACAACAAACAATGTGTTTGAAGGTTTAAGCCCCAACACCGAGTACTCCTTTACACAGCGCATCGCCGAAACCAATGACACTTACGCTTCGGGACCAAGCGCTGGTCTTTCTGTAACCACGCTGAAGAACCCCGCGCCGGATGCTCCCCAAGCACCCACTGTGGAAGAGCTTACGTATAACAGCGTGACATTAGTTGCAGTTGAAGGTTATGAGTACAGAGTGAACAATGGCGAATGGACAACGAATAATGTATTCGAGGGATTAGACCCCAACACCGAGTACTCTTTTACTCAGCGCATAGCCGAAACCAATGACACTTACGCTTCGGAAGCAAGCGGGCAGCTCGATGTGAAAACAGATCCGGAACCTGTAATTGCAACTATAAACAACGAGAGTCCGCGTGTTGGCGATGTGCTTGGAGTTTTGATTACAGGTAGCAATGTTGCTGCCACAAGTTATGTATGGAAAGCAGATGGCGAAACGGTTGGAACCAGCGCTACTTATACGGTAGCTTCCGAAGACCTTGGCAAAACAATCACGGTGTCGGTTGCTTCCGATGCGTTTGAAGTCACAAGCGCAGCAACAGCTGCTGTGCAAAAAAGAGCTGCACCTCCCACGCCTTCTGCACCAATGCTCGCTAGCAGAACGCATAACAGCGTAACGCTAACACCAACGCAAAATGTAAATTACGAGTACAGAATGGGTGATGGAGCTTGGCAAACCAGCAATGTGTTCGAAAATTTGGATCCGGAAACGGAGTACACTTTCTATCGTCGTGTAGCAGGAACTGAAGACACCGAAGCATCGGCTACAAGTGCAGGGCTTTCTGTAACCACATTAGCGCACAGCACCTCAGTCTTGCCTCAAATTGCTCTTGGCAACATAAGCGTTAAAGCCGTAGGTTACAACATTGTGCTGGAAAACCTGCCAAGCAACGCAAAAGTAGAAGTCTACAACCTAAAAGGCGAGCGCGTGCATTCAGCTACTAGCCAAAAAATCGCTGTCCAAGCAAAAGGCGTATATTTGGTAAAAATTAACAATCAAACCATACGCGTAGCAGTGAGGTAAATTTTCTACATTACTTTTAATGGTCAAAAACTACGCTTTATTTCTTTCCTGTGCGTTGCTGTTTTCATGTGCAATTACACCTAAGCATGAAAATAGAGCGTATTATTTTCAAGGAAAAAACGAATGGGGAAATATGTCAAGCGGTTTTAGGTATCCTATAGAGCTTGAAGAACGTATAAAGGAATATTTAGGAGTTCCGTATCTTTGGGGTGGCAATGACAAAAATGGCATAGATTGTTCAGCTTTTGTTAAGCAAGTATACGAAATATACGGAGTAAATTTGCCTAGAACTTCAATTTTGCAAAGCAGATTTGATGGAATGGATATTCCGCGCCATGCTCTTTTGCCCGGTGATTTGGTGTTTTTTGGTGGAAATGATACTGATTCTGCAGTAGATTCTGTAACTCATGTTGGAATATATATGGGAAAGAATAAGTTTGCAAATTCCACTAGCTCACAGGGAGTAAAATACTCCGATTTAAATGAGCCTTTCTTTTTTTCAAAATATTTGTTTGCTAGAAGGCTGAAACTTTAACAACTCTCATTCCGTAATTGGGAGCCCTAGACCAACCTGCAGTTCTCTGAAATTCCGGGGCAAGTTCAAAAGTGCCATGCTGCGTATTTGCCGTGCCGTAAAGCCATTCCTTTATATTTTCTTCTTCATCAAAGTCTTTCATTTCATCATTTGCCAGTGCTGACAGCCATTCTTCTTTTGTTGGTAACCTATAACCCGAACGATTTTCCAAGATTTTTATGTTCGGCAACCAAAAAATAGAACTTCCTAAAGATATAGGAGCAGGTTCATCATATTGGTAAAGGGTATCCAATGAATTATTGCGAGACATTTGATTGCATATAAGAATTGCATCATAATAGTTTATATTAGTGTTATCCTCTCTTAGTGGGCTTACTTGCCATTTAAAACCTTCCGAGCCGGAAGAAGAGCTTTTTCCATTTGCGGAAACTTCTACCTCGCTCAACTGCATACAAGCTGTCTGAACCCCGATAACCCCGATTAACAAGATTTTCAGGAGGACCGCATACCCTATATTCCTCATATCCATTTCTCCCATTTTAACTCTTCAAAATTTTTATTTCCAAGCCAAAAATTTTCTGATAGTTTCTCACTACCTAATTTAGAAATTTCACAGCTTGCTTTTGCGTTAAATTTTACCTTTATTTTAAAAGGAAATTTAACATTCAAAAAGTCTTTTTTTCTTTTTAATTCAATGCCTTGCTCCAAAGAAATCCCGCAAACCTCAACACGCATGGCACCGGTTAAACTTATGCAGCTTTTCCCCAAAAGTTTTGTGCCATTTAAATCCGTATTGCCTAAGGTAGCAGGAGCGGGGTTTTCAACTCTCAGCGGCTCAAAACAATAAACGGATATTTGAGCATCCGGAAACATTTTTACAAAAAAACACCTCAGCATTTCAGGGCTAAACTTTTCATTATACAAAGATAAGCGATTTTGCCATTTTAAATCCCCAAGCATCTGCATAAAAAAAACGCTTTTTCCCAAAGTAACATCAAATCTGAGCATTGCCAAGTAATGCTGGAACACATTCAAAAAATCTGCTAAAATCACAGAATCATCATTTTCTGTTCTTATGCCTCTTAAAAAATGATCCGGTAAAGGAGAGTCTGCGCCGAACAAACTCATTTCGTTTAACGCAAGCTCTACTTTATCTTTAGCGACTCTCACAAAATCTATATCGCCACTTGGATACTTTAAAGAATTGCTTCCGATAATGCGAAGAGTTTTTTGATCTCTATTTGAAAACCATAAAAGCATCCATTCAAAAAAAGAACTCTTTATTCCCATGTCAACTCTTTTCCGAAAGGTTCAATTCGCAAAACCAGCCTGACAAGCATATTGCAGATAAAGATTTTTCTGAACAAATAAAAGAGCATTTCTCCATAAGCTCGTAAAACGCCCAAAGCTCCGTAATTGTTTATGTTTAAAAAGTCAAGAGATAAAACTATCTTCACATCTGCCATTGGAACCAAACAGCCTTTATACACGGCACTTTTGTTTTTCAAAGAAACATTTTTTATGTTCTGTGCCAAAAAATTATATTTTCCTTGGGAATTCCAAAGCTGCATTTCAAGTGCATTTTTTAGGGTATCGTCCTCAAAAAACTGCAGATAATTTTTCTGTAATAATCCTAAAATTCCCCATTCGGGTTCTCTCCCGGCAAAGGGTTGCAAAAAAGGCGAGGCGTTTATAACAGAACGAACTTCGCCCACTTGCATTGCAGAGTCTTTTGCAAGTAACACAGAACCTTGCTCCAAAGAGCTTGCAGCGGCGGTTCCATCACAAACAAAGGCGCAAATGGAAAGCGTATCCGAATTTGGCGGCAAATTTGCAAAATTTATTCTTTCGGAATTATAACGATATTTTACTTCTTCAAAAACCGCCTTTTTTACATTCCCCGCCAAAACACTTTTCAAAGATAATATCACTTGCCTTTTTTCATTTGGAAAAATTTTAGCTTCAAAAGAATCGTCGTCTAAGAGAACCGGCTTTAAATTTTGCTCAAATGCATTTTCTATTGGCAAAACATTCAATTTAAAATTTTCCGCACATATTTTAGAGAATATATCTCTTGGGATTTTTTTTGCAAAACGGAATTTACTTGGTAAGTCTTCCATATAAACATATCTGAATTTCTCTTCAAAACAAAAAAAGTCTCTGCATAATTCCCAAGGATTTTGTGGTTTCGCAATTACATAAGGCTTAGCAACAGGATGTTTTGCATATTCTAAAATAAAATACCATAAACTCCAAGCAAAATCGTTTTCACCGTTTATGTAAATAATCCAAGGGCCATTACCGTGGCTTTCAAACTCCAAACAGTCAAAGCCATCGGAATCCTCTACTGCTTTAACCGAAATTATTTTTTGCGTAGGGTTAAATTTATGATTGCCTATAGTTTCCCAAAAAAACGGTTTTTCATTTGAGCTTTTACTTTTGGAAAAGAACGAAGAGCCGCTTGAAATTTCTCTTTCAAGATTATCTGATGGAATTGGAGTAATTTCTGCCAAGCAACGGGAAGGCAAAGGCAAAAGCAGATCAGGTGCAATGTTTTTTACAAAATCTCTAGCTATTTCACTTTCTGTTTCTGCCATTTCTCCCCGTATTCTTGCAGTTAAAGAAGCGAGTCCAAATAAGATTTGCTCTGTGTTAAAATCAAATTTAGCACCTTGATAGCAATTGTCAAATTCTTTTTTTGCCTCTTTTAATGTTTTCAATTCCTGTTCAAAAAGGTTCATTTTGAGCCTCTCTTGCAAAAACGTATAACTAAAGACATTCCACAAATATAGTAAATTTACTATTTTATGGTTATGCGAAATTTTTGTTTTTTGATTTTTTCTTGTTCTATGATTTTTGCCACTAACGAGCGGGCTACTTTAAGTATATTTACAGTTCCCGATAACGCAAGCGTGTTTTTAGATGGCAATTCTGAAAAAGAAATTGATGGAACGCCTTTTAAGAGTAATGCCATGCTAGTAGGCAAGCATTCCGTTCTCCTTGTTCCTACCAGCGAAAGCTTTGTTCCGGCTACTTATGATTTTATTTTACAGAGCGGTAAATCTTTTGAAATAGATCATGATTTTTTGCGAAGGAACCAAGCACGTGAGGCATATTCATTGTCTCCATCAGAGTATCACATTGAACTTAACACCGGCTTTTCATATTTTGCAGAATTTGATGAGAATTCTGCTTATAAAATCCCCTTTGATTTTCGTTTGGGACTACCTTGGGGTCTAGGGGCTAGGCTGGCATTTCCTGTGGAAAAAGAGATAAAGAATTTTTTGCTTGGTATGCAGTATAATTATTTTCCCTTGCAAACGGCAATTGCTTTGGATTGGATAAGCCCGAGAGGTTCCGGCTTTTCTGCAATTCGCACTGCGATTTTAACAGAGCAAAACTTTATGTCTTTTAATGTATTGGCAAATCTTGTTTATGAATATTCAAAACAAGAAAAGGTAGAAGCTTTCTTGCGTTTGGGTATGCCTGTTAAGCATGTTTTTTTGCCGTATGTTGCGGCGAGAGAAAAAATTGATTTGCCATTCAAAAGCCATTTGTTTTTCATAGAACCGGGTGCATTATTGCAGGTAAGCAATAATTTTTCTTTGGAGCTGGCAATTCCGCTTGCCCTTATAGGGAAAAATGCGAATAAAGGTTTTGGATTTTATTTTGGTGTTCATTCAGACTTTGCTTTTCACAAAAAAAAGAAAAAGGGTGAGCGTAAGCCAACGGTCATTTGGGATGTGAACGAAGTTAGCAATAGGGAATACAAAAGATTCTGTGAAGAAACCGGCTGTGAAATTCCTGCGAGGGCAAGAATGGAAGAATACGCTGATTACCCTGTTTTATCTGTGAGTTTAGAGAATGCTATTGCATATTCCAGGTGGGCAAAAAAGCGCTTACCTAAAGCAGAAGAATGGAAAGCGCTTGCTGCTTCTTATTCAAACTTTGACAGTTTTTGCAAAGTCAATCCAAGCTTAGAAAAAGTTCATGAAGGGCAGATTGTAAATGGAATCAGACATTTTGCCGGCAATACCGCTATTTGGCTTTTGCCGGAAAATGAAAATTCAAGTGTTGCAACTTTTGCCGGTAGCTCATATAAAGACTCACAGGAAGCCTGCAAAAGCAAAGCTAGACTGACTGATATTTCTTCACCAAATGGTAGCGATTTTATAGGAATCAGGCTGGTAAGAGATTATTAAGATGCATTGGTCTTGACTATTATTGGCGCCATGGCCGCGTGACGCGGTCATATCCTGAATCAAGTGAACAACACTTTTTTTTTTGAATATGAAAGAAGGTAATCAAGCCTACGGCAACGAAACGCATCGTCAGGAGCAAGTTCTGGAAATTTCATAAGAAATGTCACGCCAAATTTTGATTCTCTTTTGAACTTAAACTTATTATCCTGAAAATCTTTATGTTTCATAACTACTTCCATAATATCTTTTCTAAGGCATTCGGGTAGGGTTATTTTTGAGATTCTTGATTCAGAATCTTCATTATCAAATACATTAAATTCATGCCACTTACTAGCAAATTCAAGCTCTTCAAGAGACATATTTGATGGCAAAAAATATGCAACTAATTCTGCAAAAGGAAAACCCATTGAGATGTCATAAATTGTATCTCCTAAAACAAATGTATTTAGTGTGGACATTAACGATTCAATAACCAAATTGCCGTCTTTCAAATCCCCAAACAAATAAAAGGGCTTGTCAAGCAAAGAGTTTAAAGGCTGGCAGCCCCAACCAGGTAACATATGTTTCTTATCCATGTATATAGTAATATTAGAATCTATTTTAACATCATTTTTGAAAACTATCTCTATTGCCACTCTTAATTCGTAAAGTTGAGTTTGTTTAAAATCATCGACCGGACGCATTGCTTTTATAGTTCCAAATGCTGCAAACTTATTCTTTATCTTAGAAGTTTTGATAGGCGTTCTTTTGTGAGTTAAACGTTGCCAAAATTCATTAAAATCTTTCCCAACTAATCTTAATTCGTCTTTTATGTATGACACTAAATATTCATTGTAAAATATCATAATACTATCTAAATTATCAACTTTATAATAGGGAGCGCCAATTGAATGAATCGCATATATATTATTTAAGAAAAATAAAAAGGGGACAAATCTATAATCTACAAACTCTTTATGAAAATATCCTCTTATTTCTTCATATTCTATTCGCATTGTTCCATCCTTATATTGACCAAAAATCAACATTGGCCTATATCGCCAATATGGATGCACTGGCTTTTCTTTTACTTCAAGAAATTCTTTTTTGAGAGTGTCGGATACAGCATCCAAAACATGAATGATTCTATAGCGAGATGTGCAAATTACGTCTTCTTCCCATAATTTTTCCCAGAAACTATCTTCTATCTTTTTATCTTTGGGAATAGGAGGACAGTACTGACTTTCAAGAACAGCCAATGCGGCAAAGTCTGGAATATATTCTTCACACCGATCTTTATAGAAATATTCCATTGAATTCATTTGCGCAAAGCAATGGGAAAAACTAAAAAATATGAATAGGAAATGAATTACTCTCGCCATTTGCCCCATAATCCTTCACCTGCTGAATTAAACGGACGGCATTGAGGTTCTTCTTCCAGGTATGGCCATTTTAATTCAAGCGGAGTATGCGTGTTAAATGCAGGCGGAGGCATATGCGAGTAATCTGGTCTTCCACGACGAAATTTATCACCGATAAGAGGGAATCCGCCCAAAAAATTAGTCTTAAATTTTTTTTCTCTATCAAACTTTAAAAAATCTTCCCTTTTCGCAGTTATTTCTACAATATCTTTTCTCAAACACTCAGGCAAATCTGAGAATCCTTCGACAATATACCCCCACTTGTTGTGAAACTCTAATTCTTCAAAAGATATATTTGATGGCAAAAAATATGTAACTAATTTTTTAAAAGGCAACCCCATTGAAATGTCATAAATCGTATCCCCAAAAACAAATGCATCCTGCGGGGATACCAATGAATCAATAACCAAACTGCCATCTTTAAAATCTCCAAAAAAATAAAAAGGTGTTTTGTATAGAAAGTTAAGATGCGGTAAGCAGCCCCAGCTTGGCGGCAGATGTTCCTTGTTTATATATATTGCAATATTAGAATTTATTTTGGCATCGTTTTTGGAAATAGATTCTATTATCACGTTCAGTTCGTAAAACTTTGCTTGTTTGGGGTCATCAACAAGACGCATGTTTCTTATGATTCCAAGTGCCGCAAAATCATTCTTGATTTTAGTCGCTTTGACTGACGTTCTATTTTGAGTTAAATGTTTCTGTAGCTCGCTGAATTCTTTACCGGCTATATCTACGTGATATTTTACTTTTGGCATTAAATATTCATAGTAAAATAACATATCAATACTATCTAAATTCTTAACATTATAATAAGGAGTGCCAACTGAATGAAGTGCGTATATATCACTTGAGAAACCAAAAAAAACAAGAAACTTGCTAAATAGGCTTAGAACTCCTCCCCATTCACTCTCTCTGTAATTGAAATGGTCAAAATACTCTCTCGTTTCTTCACGCCCTTTAATTCGAATCATTCCATCTTCATAACTACCGAATATCAACATGGGTCTATGCCGCCAATATGGATGCACTGGCTTTTCTTTCACTTCAATATACTCCTTTTTGAGAGTGTCGGATACAGCATCCAAAACGCGAATAATTCGATAGCGAGAAGTGCAGATTGTCACCCCTTCCCATAATCTATCCCAATCTTTTTTGTTCTCTAAAATCGGAGGGCATGACTGCTTTTCAAGCACCGCCAATGCGGCAAAGTCAGGGATAATTTCTTCACACCGACCTTTATAGAAATATTCCATTGGATCTATTTGAGCAAAGCAAAAGGAAAAGATAAAGAGTATAAGCGTCAAAAAGTTAAACCGCATTGTGCATTATCTCCTTTAAGTTATCTTGGTTCATAAGGGTTTATGTAATTCCCTTCACCATAAGATCCATACCCATATCGAATTGTCGATAAGTATTTTGCTTTACTTTTTTCTACTTCTAATTCATCTGTTGACTTTTTTTCAAAATGTTCAAACATATGCCTTATTTGCGATTTATCTTTATCAATCTCCCGCTGCTTTTCCAAATCAAAAATACCCAAAATTTCTTCTAATTTAAATTGTGCGTCATAGGCATCTACTTCGGTAAGAACATTATGGTAAAATTTGTCTTTACCCATATATTTCCTTACTTCACCTAACTTTCCCTCCCATCCTTCACTTTTTCGTTGCCATAAATGCCTAAGCTCATGAATAAAATATGCTTGCAACTTTTCAACACTTACCTCATCTTTAACAAGCTTGTTCACATTAAAAACAATAACAAACTTACTGCCATTATTGGATATCCTCAGGTCAGATTCCGGTACTAAAGCAGCTGTTGGAGCATCTTCTCGCGTAATAGTTTTATCCAGCAGTATTTTGACTTCTTTTTTATTTTTTGCAACCCACTGAGCAGCCGAATTGTTTTTTTCAATTGTCTTTTTTAAGACTTCAATTAATGAATCTTGTGATGCTTCATCTAAATAACACAATGCATTGCCACTAAGAGTATTAATCTTTGAGTGCAAAGCTTTGAAAGCTCCTAAATCTTTTAACAAATTTACATTCGTTTTTTGACTTACAATTTCCGTATGCTTATTTATATGCGGCATAACAATAACTTCCTTGCCAATCCAACTTATATCCGTTTTTATTTCTAACTCTTCACCCGTTTTGTTTAACATCTCAGGCTCTTTCTCGCCTACTTTAACTGCCCATTTAATACCGCTGCGAAATCTTGGCTCAACATCATGCAAATCCTTATTATAACGGGTAACCTTATACTTGACCGTATGCCCAGGAGGCTCTAATATTTCCTCCGGTCCCTTAACCATGCGAATCAAAGTGCTCTGTGAACGAGGTCCAACTCTCGTTTCCTGGCTGACTTTCTCACTACGGCTTTTAAGATACGCCATAACCAATATCTTCTTACCTGCCCAATCGTCAAGAATCGTAATAGGAATCCTCTCACCACGAATAAGCTCACCAGTCCTGCCATCTATAACATCAATCACTCCGCCATCCACCTTAACTGCCCAACGAACATTATTCCTATCCGCTTTGCTTACTTCACTCTGCTCCTTATTATAACCGGCAACCCAATATTCTATATCTTGCCGTGAAAAAACATCAGCTGCACCCCTAACTTCCCTAATCAAGGTCTTTTGGTAGCCTGTAGATGCAGCTGCTTCCGTGATTTGCGAAGATGCCGCGTTTGTAGAAGCCGCAGTGCCCGCCGATGACAGGCTTGGCGAACCGCTGCCCATAGACTGACCAGCTGCGTTTTGCTGCACAGAGACTTTCTGCGTGCCTGTGCCTGCACCTGCACTTGCGCTTGCACCTACGCCACCCCCACCAGATAAACCCCCACCCCCACCGCCCAGCTCAACAGACCTGCCCTGCAAAACCAGCTTGCCGCCTGACTTAACTGCAATATCTGAAGATGACTCTATCTTCAAAACACCGCTGGAACCATCAAGGCTGATTTTGACGCCATTGCCCGCCTTGATAAGAATCTCCTTCTG
>JAITUM010000140.1 GCA_031286305.1 Candidatus Fibrimonadaceae bacterium
TGCCAAGCCGAATTTTGCTCCGTTCACATTAAACTCGCCATCCCCTTGAACCATGCCGTTTGCGGCACTTGTAAAAGTCACATCAAAGAATCTTTCGCCATTTTTATTGGCAGAAAATAGCAAGCGATGCCCAACTCCCGGCAGCTTTTCCATTAAATATTCACCATTATTTATGTTAATAGTGTTGTTGCCCTTGTCTTCAACAAATCTGCCTGTTGGATATTGCCGCCCCACGCTATAACTCTTGCCCTTAAAGTTCCATACCGAAAAATCGGCACCTATTCTGAAGCCTTGGGTGGGCACATGCATCCATGTATAGTTCACATACACTCTTGCGCCGTTGTCAAGCACAAAAACATAACTCCACATTTCATTATATTTTTCGCCACTTTGAGGGTGTCGAAAAAAATCTGCGGCGTTGGTTCTTCGAGCTTCACCTGCAGGGTTACTTACTGAGGCTATGCTAAATGAAATTAAGCATAGAAGAAATGCGAATGCGGATTTTAGGAATTTTGTCATAAGAGTGAATATAGTAATCATTACGTTTCGCATTTCGCTAGCATTTGCTATATTACCTAAATGATTCCAAATAGAGTTTTTTTTATATGGTTCGGCAATAAGCTACCTTTGACAACAGGGTTGGCAATACTTTCTACCAAACAGGTTCAAAAGCCGGAAGAAACCATATTGTACATAGAAAGCGATGAAAATGAACTGAGCGGTGAAGGTTATGAACTGATAAAAGATGTGCCCGGCATTACGCTGAAAAAAATAGATGACAACATATTTGCAGATTTGGGCGATAATGGCATTTGCAAACATCTGTATGATCTTCTTAAAAAACCGGTGTCTAAAACAAATTTATTACGCTATGCTTTGCTGTACAAACAAGGTGGCGTTTATTTGGATACTGATATAATAACGGTTAAACCCTGGGATGACTTATTGCAGCAAAAAGGATTTTGCGGGCTTGAACCCGTGGCATTCCCGCAAAAATTATTCGCTTCCAAAAATCCGTTCTTTTATTTATTTGCATGGATTCGTTTTTTTTGGCGGCTTTTGTGCGTTTATCTTCCGCATGGAGAGCAAATTTTTAGACCAACGGAAAAATTCTTTTCTTTTAGCGCAAATGGGGCTATTTTAGGTTCTGAAGCCGGAAATGCTTTTTTTGAAAAGGCTTTTGCCGAAATAAATGCAATGGCTCAAGAAGAACAATTAAAACATTATCGCTTAGGCACTCATATTATGCAAAAAGTGACTCAAAATAAGTCTTCGGAAATTATGGAACTGTTTCCGCCTGCATATTTTTACCCGCTTGGACCAGATATAAGCATGCACTTGTTCCGCAAAGGTTCTGCAAAGCGTTTGGATAAAATTTTACTGCCGCAAACACGGATTATACATTGGTATAATAGTGTTGAGAAAAAATATTTACGCCAACAGCTAAATAAAAAATGGCTGGAAGAACATCCCACTTCTGCTTTTGCTAAATTGGCGCAAGACATTATAGGAGCTAAAGATGATTCCAAATAGAGTTTTTTTCATTTATCTTGGCAAAGATTTGCCATGGGGAACGGGCCTTGCAATACTTTCTGCCAAGCAGGTTCAAAAAGCCGAAGAAACTGTTTTGTACATAGAAAACGAAGTTAGCGGAGCAGG
Source organism: Candidatus Fibrimonadaceae bacterium (assembly GCA_031286305.1). Lineage (GTDB taxonomy): Bacteria > Fibrobacterota > Fibrobacteria > Fibrobacterales > Fibrobacteraceae > Fibrimonas. Next base: position 1,660 of record JAITUM010000140.1, read on the forward strand.
TTATGATCTCATAAAAAATGATAGCGGGATTTTATTAAAGCAAATAGATGTAAACAGTTTATTTTCCGATTTAGGAGATAACGGTATTTGCAGCCATTTGTATAATGTTCTTAAAAGCCCGGCTTCAAAAGCAAATTTGCTGCGTTTGGCATTGCTATACAAAGAAGGCGGCGTTTATTTGGATACCGATACAATAACGGTTAAACCTTGGGATGATTTGCTGCAATACAAAGGTTTTTGCGGGCAAGAACCGCTTGCGCTTCCACAAGAACTACTTGATTTTCCAAGCGTTAAATCTGCAAACCCTTTTCTTTATATAGCAGCAGGGCTGCGTTATACTTGGAGTTTTTTCTGCTTAAAGGCTCCGCATGGAGAACAAATTTTCAGATTGGCAGAAGGATTTTTTAATTTGGCGGTAAGCAATGCAGTGCTTGCTTCCGAGCCAAAAAATAAATTAATCGAAGATGCTTTTGCGGCAATAAATGAAATGGGCAAAGAAGAGCAACTAAGGCGATTTCGTTTAGGCACCCGTCTTTTGCAACAGATGACCAAAAATAAAACTTCAGAAAACATGAAAGTGCTGCCTCCTGCGTATTTTTTTCCGGTAGGCCCTAATGTTTTTCGCCATATATTTTATAAAAATTCCGCTAAACGTTTAAATAAAATTTTATTACCGCAAACACGAGTTGTGCATTGGTATAATGGTATTGAAAAAATATATTTGCATCAGAAGTTTAATCAAAAGTGGATAGAAGAAAACCCAACTACTGCTTTTGCCGAATTGGCGAGGAATGTGCTATCAGGCGGTTTGTGAAATGAAAATTATAAAAATTCTGCCTTATGGTTTTTTAGGGAACTTACAGAGCATTGCCGCGCTTATAGGTTTTAAGCCGTTTGAGTACAGAGAAAATACCGTGCTTCTGCTGGAACCATATGATGTGCACGGTGAGGTTATTCCCGGTCTTGTAAAATATTTGCTGGACTTAGGTTACAATGTTGATGTTATTATTAGCATGACGGGCAGAGGAAGAAATGATACAAGTTTATTTTCATCCTTTGAAAAAAATGACAAAGTAAGGGTAAAATCCATGGCGGGATACAAAATAAATAGATTGCTAAGAACTTCTCCCTTAAAGCATTATAAGCATATTATAATAAATTCTTTCTATGATAAGGATATTAACTTTTATAAAGTGGACTTATTTAAACTGAAACCGGTTTGCATGCTGCATAACCCAAACATTACCGAGCCTTACTTTAAAACAAATAAAATAATATCTTTGGTAAAAATGGATTGTATTAACAGGGAACCACCGCTTGTTGTAAATTCTCATTATTTTGGCGATATTACAAAAAGCAATAAATCGGAAACTACAACTTTTATTGCTTTTAACTCAAAAAATTTATTTAGAAGAAATTTACATTTGCTTTTTAGAGCTTGTGATGCCTTGTACAAGAAAAAAATAAACAATTTTTGCGTTAAAATCATTGGGAAAGGAATAGCTATACCGCCTGTTTATCGCGATAATTTCTTGGTTTTTGAGTCTTTGAATTTCAAGCAAATGTTTGACGAAGTTTCTAAATCGGATTTTCTTTTAGGGCTTATTGATGCTGCAAGCGTTGAATATGCAAATAAGGCAAGCGGTTCATTTCAGTTAAGTTATGGTTTTTCAAAGCCTATAATATTGCACAGTAAATTTGGAGGCAACTCTGGTTTTACAAATGATAATAGCGTGCTGCATGATAGTAATGACAGTTTGGCAAGTGCAATGGAAAATTGCATAAATATGTCTGAGAACGATTATAGTCTGATGGTTGCAGAACTTGAAAAAACAGAAAAGCAACTGTACAAAGATTCGCTTAACAACTTGAAAAGGGCAATGGAAGAGGATTTATGAACATATTGCTTACAGGTTGCGCAGGTTTTATAGGCAATGCCGTTGCCATTGCCTTGCTTCAGCGAGGCGACACGGTTATTGGCGTAGATAATTTGAATGATTATTATTCGGTAGAATTAAAAAACGCAAGATTGGAACGTATTTGTCTGAACCATGATTCACCTGATTCAAGGATTAACATGATTGGTTCGAAATTTAATTTTATGAAAATTGATATTTGCGACAAGCAAAGGTTGGTTGAAATTTTTGAGAATAATAAAATAGATGCGGTTGTGCATTTGGCGGCGCAGGCAGGGGTGCGGTATTCTTTGGAAAATCCTCAAACCTATGTGGATTGCAATGTCACAGGCACCTTGAATATTTTTGAATGTTGCAGAAATTTTGGTGTTAAGAATATTGTGTTTGCAAGCAGCAGTTCCGTTTATGGCGAGAATGCGAAAATCCCGTTTTCTACAGAAGACAGGACTGATAATCCTGTAAGTTTATATGCTGCTACAAAAAAATCTTGCGAATTGATGGCAAGTACTTATTCGCATTTGTTTGATTTGAACATAACAGGCTTGCGTTACTTCACGGTTTATGGTCCATGGGGCAGGCCGGATATGGCACCTATATTGTTTGCAAAAAACATTTTAAAAGGCAAACCCATAAAAGTTTTCGGCAACGGCAACATGAAGAGAGATTTCACATACATAGACGATATTGTGAGTGGAACGATTGCTGTTTTAGACTGGGGTGGGCGCGGTCTTTTCAATATTGGGCGTGGCGAACCTGTTGATTTGATGCGTTTTATTGAGATTTTGGAAAATGAGCTGGGGAAGACTGCAATAAAAGAGTTTTTGCCAATGCAGCCCGGAGATGTGCCTGTGACTTGGGCAGATACGGCAGAGCTGGAAAAGGTAGTTGGTTATAAGCCAAAAATTTCATTGGAACAAGGAATTAAAGAATTTGCGGAGTGGTATGGAAAATACTCTGGAAACAGATAAAAAATTTTTATTTAAAAGTACTTTATATAATTTTTTAGGAACAGCCCTTAAAGTTGTAGCTCCTGCGCTTATGATTGTTGTGGCTAGAACTTTTGGCAAAGAAGCATTTGGTATTTTTGTGAGCACGCAATTATTGATGCAAACTTTGAGCCGGGCTTCTGTATTCGGTTTGCCTGCAGGGTTGAATTGGTTTTTGCCTCAAAACAATGTGAACAATCGTCCGGCGCATTTAGGGTTTAACCAGTCTCTTAGCCGTTCACTTATTGTATCAATAATTGTTTCTGCAATTTTGCTTGTGTGTGCCGCATTCGGATTGCATAAATATTTTGATAGCCTTGCCTCCTTATCTTCTAGGGAATTATCAATTTACACATTATCTATTGTGCCTTTTGCAATTATGGTTATTTTTGGCGGTGCAGCAGAAGGCATTCGTAAACCTCAATACAGAATGTTCATAAATGATTGCATGGTGTATGCATTTGCTCCGCTTATAGCTTTAATATTTTATTTTACAGATATTCCTTACGCGCTGGCGATAGGGCTTTTGATAGCAAATATTTTAGGCTGTTTTTTATATATACCGCTAATAAGAAAAGCACTTCCTGTTTCGTTAAATTTTAAAGATAAAATTCCAAGAGAACTTTTAATTTATTCAATTCCACGTGGTTTTTCGGATGTAGTGGGTTCTATTTTGTCTCGTATTGATTTGTGGATGATTCTATTATTGCTTGGGTCGGGGGAAGCAGGGGTTTATGCGGTTATGGTGACGATTTCTAACGGGTTGCGTACAATTCGCCAAAGTTATGGTCCAATTCTGTTGCCTGTGGTAGCGGGAATGAGCAGAGACAGACTCGGCACAGATTTAAAACCGATATTTTCTTATTGCGTTAATATGGTAACGCTTATACAATTGGCTATAGGTTTTTTTATAGTGCTGTTTCCCGAACAAATTCTTATGATAGCCGGCAAAGATTTTATTGTTCAGCCGGAAACCTTGGGAATACTTTTATTTGCGCATTTATTCGGTGGATTTTTTTCGCTTTCTGCTACGGTGCTTAATGGAATCGGCAAAAGTTTATACACATTAAAAATGGATATAGCTTCACTAGGTGTTGCTTTTCTTGTGAATTATTTTTTAATCCCTATTTTGGGTTTACCGGGCGCGGCGCTTTCTTCCTTTGCAGTTATTCTGTTGCAATCCATTTGGAACAACGTATATATTTTTAAATTGAATTTGAGGCTTTATTCTAAAAAAATAATCCCTAGTGCAGTGTGGTCTGTTCTGCTTTTGGTGCTTTATATTTTACTGCCCGGATTTTCGCCTGAACTTTGGCAAAAAATAGTGTTTTACATTGCAGCAGCATGTGGCTTGGTAGCTACATGGAGACTCTCTATAGTAAATGCTGACTAGCAGCATTGGTTGCTATAGGAACTTACTTCGATAATGAAACTGCTTTTTTTCTATGAATGTATGCATATTTGATAAAAAAACTTGGTGTTTCCATTTTTATAGTTTTGCCGGAATAAGTAGGGTTTCTTGAACCCGAATATTTAAAGCCAAAGAGGAAGCTATGGTTGCCTAATAATTCTCTAAAGCTGGGTTCTAAGTTTGCTCCAAAATCGTAAGCAACTGATGCGCTATACATATATCCAAGGTCGCTTTCAATTTCAATATTTTCTTTTGCCATATTTACCGTAGCAACGGAAAGTCCCGCAGATAAACCAATTTGAATGAATGATATAGGGTATAAAATTACACCAGGACCAAACATATAGGTTGTAAAAATAACTTCGTCATCATTGTATAAATTGTTGAAAACGCTATGTTCAATAAGCCCTAAATCAGCTACAACATATAAAGGACCAATTCCCAAACCAAAAGGACCATATCCGGTTTTAATACTGAACTCAATTCCTTCATGATCATTCACATTATTGGCAAGTAAAATATTTGCTTCTTTAACATAGTCCTTGCCGTCTATTCTCGTCTTAATTTCTCCAAATCCAAATCCTACATCAAAATAAGGTCCCTGTGCTGAAGCGAAGGCTATAAATACAGTAACAAACAATAAAACTTTTTTCATAAAGCCTCCATTTCTAAGGGATGTGGCAACCGAGTGATGTATAGATCCTTGCCATCCCAGGTATAAGATGGGCTATTAAATCTAATGCAATCAAGTTTGGGGCGGTTTTCTGCCTTTATGCACATAAGCGGGTTTCTTGGTAAAACCTCATTTAGCATTAAAAGAGATTTAGAACCGCCTTTTTTAGAAATTAATTCATTATATTCTATTATAGTAGAATCTGCTCCGTCCCAAGTTCTAATCGTTACACCGGTGATATCGTGTTCGCTAGCATTGATTACTTTAAAAGAATCGGATCCATGGTAGTAAAATTCATCAGTTTCGTATGGACCGGTATTGGTATCATCACTACAGGAAACTGCGAGCATCATAGCAAGTGCTATGCCTAACAGCAAAAGAAAACGTTTTGTATTCATGATGGTAATATAGAAAATATAAAAGACGTTAAGAATAACGGCTAGTGTTCCTTGCAGGGCAACCACGGCGTGTACTGCATTATGATTATGCGGGTGCAGAGTCTCGTGATATTAGATTTTTCCCACTCAAAATCTCAGATGCAGAAAATATCTTTAGTTTGAAAAAACAAGAGCAGCTAGGTTTGTATTTGAGATTTTATCAAGCCAACTTATAGTGCTCTTTAAGTTGCCCTTTAAGCTCAGCGTTTTCCGTCCTGAGCTTATCTATTTCATTTCTCAATTCTTTAATTTCTATCTTGAGTTCTCTAATTTCCTGCGTAGAAGCCTCCCACAAGCCCTTCCATGAAGCGACCGATTCGGTCATAGCTTTGAGCTGGCTGTCAAAGCTTATCTGCATAGCTTGTATTTGCGTGCGGAATGCATCATTTTGAGTTTTTGAGTCTGCCTGCATGGCTTGCAGTTGCGTGCGGAATGCATCATTTTGAGTTTTTGAATCTGTCTGCATGGCTTGTATTTGCGTGCGGAATGCATCGTTTTGAGATTTTGAATCTGCTTGCATGGCTTGCAGTTGCGTGCGGAATGCATCATTTTGAGATTTTGAATCTGCTTGCATGGCTTGCAGTTGTGTGCGGAATGCATCATTTTGAGTTTTTGAATCTGCCTGCATGGCTTGCAGTTGCGTGCGGAATGCATCATTTTGAGTTTTTGAATCTGTCTGCATGGCTTGTATTTGGGCTACCAACACTTCTAGCTGGTTATCCCTTTTGTATTTAGAATGGTTGACAAAAACAGTCAGTACAGCCGCCACTCCAGCTAAACCACCTACTGCGCATATGTAGAGAAATATCTGCTCCATGTATATAATATACATTTTTTTTTTTCTATATTCCTTATACAACATTTGCAAATGAGGATTTATGAAGGAAAAATTGTTCGCAGAATTCCCCGATGTCTCCACCGAAGAGTGGGAAGCTACCATAAATGCAGACCTTAAGGGCGCAGATTACGAAAAAAAACTAATCTGGAAAACCTTGGAAGGCATTTCTGTTAAGCCATATTACCGCAAAGCCGATACCGATGGCATCTCTTGGCTTTTAAACAACCTGCCGGGCGAATTCCCATTTGCGCGAGGCACCAAAAAAACAGATAACAACTGGGAAATAAGAGAAAATATTTATGAAGAAAACGTTGCTGCCGCAAACGCTGCTGCCAAAAACGCTTTGGAGCGCGGTGCAGATGCAGTGTGCTTTTTACATGGAACTGAGGCAGATATTGAATCCTTGAGTGCAGGCATAGACCCAAGCAAAGTGCATTTTGACTTTGTTGAAAACAACTCTGTAATCAAAACCCACAGCTACCACAATGCCGGCGCAAACATAATTCAAGAATTGAGCATAGCCCTCTCTGCAGGCTTGGAGCAAATGGATGCTCTCACAGAAGCAGGGCAAACCGCAGAACAGGCTGCCGCCCAAATTTCATTTAGCATAAGCGTTGGTTCAAGATATTTTCTTGAAATCGCAAAAATCCGCGCACTGCGCATTTTGTGGGCAAACGTGCTCAAAGGATACGGAGTTACAGGCACCGCAAAAATCCACGCAAGCACATCAATGTGGAATGCCACCGTGTTTGACCCGAATGTGAACATGCTTCGCGTAACAACAGAAGCCATGAGTGCAGCCATCGCAGGTGCAGACTCAATAACCGTTATTCCTTTTGACGCGGTGTTCAAAAAACCGGATCAATTCAGTTGCCGCATAGCGCGCAACGTTCAGTTGCTCCTCAAAAATGAGTGCAATTTCCATAAGATAGTAGACCCCTCTGCAGGCTCTTATTATATAGAAACGCTAACCGAACAGATTGCATCAAAAGCTTTGGAAGCCTTCAAAAAAATAGAAAGCGAAGGCGGCTTAAAAGTTGCGCTTCAAAACGGTTCCATTCAAAAAGCGATTGATGAAAGCTGGAAGCAAAAAGAAAAACTCATATCGCAACGTCGCGAAGTGTTTATAGGTACAAACCAATATCCGAATTTACAAGAGACAATGAGCGATAAAATCACAACCGAGCTGAACATTCGCCGTGGCCCGCAAGTATTTGAAATGCTGCGCTTGCAAACTGAAAGGAGCGGAAAAACACCAAAAGTATTCTTGTGGACAGCGGGTGATTTGGCAATGCGCCTTGCACGCGCAACGTTCATCAAAAATTTCTTTGGTTGCGCAGGTTACACAATCATAGATACCAATGGCATTCCAAATGCAGCGGAAGGCTTGGAACTTGTGAAAAAGGAAAATCCGCAAATTGTGGTTCTGTGCTCAAAAGACGAAGAGTATTTAGATCTTGTAAAAGAAATTTTCCCTGCTCTTGAAAAGGAATTCCCCAACATTGTTCGCATTGTTGCCGGTAATCCGAAAAACGCAGAAGACTTAAAGGCAGTTGGAGCACAAGACTTTATTCATGTTCTCACAAATGCAATTGAGTCTTTGAGCGCCTATCAAAAGAAATTAGGTGTGGCTTGAAAGAATTCTTTGCCAAACATTCCCTTAAACTTTTGGCCCTAGTGTGCGGCTGTTTGATTTGGTTTGGCATAGTTTCAAGAGAAGAGACCAGAACAGAAATTGAATTGCCTGTAGAAATAATAAACCTTCAAGATGATATGGCACTTGTTTCTCCGTTGCCGGCAACCTTGCCGGGGCAGCTGGAGGGCAAGGTTATAAATTTGATTCATATGAAGCTAAATCGCTCTGCGTATCTTGAAATAGATTTTAAAGAGATGCCGCTTGGGCAATCCAGAATAAGCAACGATCAGATACGCTTTGTTGCTTCCGGAGCTCCGGAGGTAAAGATGCTGCGCGTTAGGCAAGCAACGCTGTTTGCAGAACTGGACACAAGAGTTGAGCAAAAAGTACCGGTGCTGTCTAAAATCCATGTTCAGGCAGCACCCGGTTTCACGCTTATAAATGAACCGCACATAATGCCGGACTCTGTTCTTATTTCCGGAGCTAAAAGTGCAGTAGAAAAAATACAGCACATTTCAACAATCGAAACATCCATAACAAATTTGAAATGGAGCAATTCGTTGCCTATACAATTGGATTTATCTTCGCTTAGTTCCACAATGGAAATTGCAGATACAGTTTTGTTCATGCAAGTGCAGGTTGAACCTTTAGACCACAAAATATTCCCCAATATACCTGTGCGCTTAATAGGAAATTATGATAGAAGCCTTTACTCGCTTTCACCCGCAAGAGCCGATGTTGAGGTTTCCGGTGGAAAAGAATTGCTATCAAAAATAAATCCTCAAGACATTAATCTTTATATTGAGTTTTCCAGATTTTCCATTGAAAATACAGATGAATTAAAACCAACCGTACACATTTCGCATCGCATTAATGGCTGGCAAGTTCTCCCCGATAGATTCCGATTGGTGGAAAATGACTAGACTTTGGCTTGGCATTGAAAGTAGCTGCGATGATACTGCTTGTGCAATATTGGAAGAGCGTGAAGATTCCATAAAAATTTTATCAAACTGCCTTTACAGTCAAATAGACGAGCACAAAGCTTGGGGTGGAGTTGTTCCCGAACTGGCTTCTCGCGCCCACTTGGAAAAAATAATTCCGGTGCTTGAACAGGCATTGGAAAACGCAAAAGTCAATATCAAAGAAATCAACCAAATAGCGTTCACCGCCTGTCCCGGTTTAATGGGTTCGTTGTTAGTAGGCGCCAACTTTGCCCAAGGCCTAGCCAAAGATTTAAACATAGAATGCCACGGAATAAACCACCTAGAAGGTCATATATACGCAGCCTTTCTCCACGCTGCAAAGGGCAACCACGGTGAGTTGCCCCTACTAATTACTTTAATAGTTTCCGGAGGGCATACGGAACTTGTTCTGGTAAATAACTTTGAATATGTTTCCATTGGTAAAACCAGAGATGATGCGGCGGGTGAGGCTTTTGACAAGAGCGGGAAGGTTTTAGGGCTTGGTTACCCTGCCGGTGTGGAAATCAGTAGGTTGGCAAAAAATGGGAATCCGCATTTTTTTGAATTCCCTAGAGCCTTGAACGATAATTCTTTTGAATTTTCTTTTAGCGGACTGAAAACGGCTGTTCTTCGTTATGTTCAAACTAATGGCGAAGAATTTGTCAAAGAGCATATTTCAGATATTTGCGCAAGTTTGCAAGAGGCTATTGCAGATATTTTGTCTTTGAAAACGGTTAATGCCGCAAAGAAAAATAAAGTTGAAAACATTGTTTTATGCGGTGGGGTTAGCGCTAATTACAGATTGAGAGAACTTATGAATGAGCGTTCACAAAAAGAGGGCATAAATCTTATTTGCCCGGAACCCTCGCTGTGCACAGACAATGGGGCAATGATAGCCGCAGCCGCTATTTTTAGAAAAAGGGCTGGGGTACTCACACAAAACAATGAAGTTAAAGCTTGGAGCAATTTATGGTAACACTCGCTATTGAACATTTGGAAAAATTCTTTCCCGAAAAATTAAAGGGAAAACGGCTTGGCGCGGTTTTGCACCCCGCTTCAATAACTGCAGACTTGCGGCACACGCTTGCAACGCTTGAAAAGCACAACGGTTCGCTATTCAAGCTTGCCGCTCTTTTTGGGCCTCAGCACGGAATTCTGGGGCACACCCAAGACAACATGATAGAATGGGAAGGTTTTACCGACCCGCGCTTAGGCATTCCGGTTTACAGCCTTTACGGCGAGCATAGGGAACCAACTCCCGAAATGCTAAAAGACCTTGATATGCTTTTGGTTGATTTGCAAGATGTTGGCGCAAGATATTATACCTTTATTTGGACTCTTTTTCTTTGCATGAAGGCGGCTGAGAAACGCGGCATCCCCGTTATTGTTATAGACCGCCCGAACCCCATAGGTTGCCACTTAACGGAAGGTCCGGTTTTAGATTTGGAATACAGCAGCTTTGTAGGTTTGCACTCCATACCTGTGCGGCACGGAAAAACTATAGGCGAGCTCGCTGTGCAATTTAAAGAAGAGCGTTTTCCCGGCGCAGAAATTTATGTTTTAGAAATGCAGGGTTACAAAAAGGACATGTGGTTTGACCAAACCGGTCTGCCTTGGATTATGCCCTCCCCTAACATGCCCACTTTAGACACGGCAATAGTTTATCCCGGGCAATGCCTACTCGAAGCTACCAATATCAGCGAGGCACGCGGCACAACAAGACCCTTTGAGCTTTTTGGAGCACCATGGATAAACAGCCCTGAAATGTGCGATTATTTAAACGCTTTAAAACTGCCGGGCGTTTTTTTCAGAGAAAGTCATTTTCAGCCTACTTTCCACAAATATGCAGGTCAAATTTGCCACGGAGCGCAAATACATGTTTTAGACCGAGAAGCATTTTTGCCCTTTGAAACCACAATTCAGATTTTGAAACACATATCTAACAGCTACAAAAGCGACTTTGCCTGGAAAGCTCCACCATATGAATATGAGTACACTAAAATGCCAATAGACATTTTAGTTGGACGGGATTTTTTAGAAGTCACATCTCCCTAATTGCCGCAACTCCCAGCAAGTCGAGAACGCTTTCTAAAACTTGCTGGGCAGAGTGAACCAAAAACAAACGGGAGTTTTCTTCTTCGCTCCCAATAACCCTGTTGTTGTGTATAAATCTGTGGGCGGTTTCTGCGAGTTCCAATGAGTATTGAGCCAAAATATAAGGTTCATTATTTTCACAAGCCGTTTCTATTTTCTCTCCTTTGCGAGAGAGCATTTTGATTAACTCATAAGAACTTTGGTCTAAAAGTTCTTCGTTTTTGAACTGTAATTCCAGAGCATTTTTACCGCTTTTTCTGAGTATGCTGCACAACCTCACATGCGCATTTTGAACGTAAGGACCCGTAGCCCCTTCAAAACTGAGCGCTGCATCCCAGTCAAACTTCACATCCATCAAACGACGATTTTTTAAATCGTTAAAAACTATAGCACCAACACCTATTTTTGTTGCAACATCTTCTTTGTTTGCCAGCTCCGGATTTTTCTCATTTATCACATCTAAAATTTTTGCGGAAGCCGCCTCTATAACCTCTCTCAAAAGGCTTGCGGTACCAGTTCTTGTTTTGCCTTTTTCCCACTTTCCTTCTTCGTTTTTGTGAAGAATCAATCCAAAAGGAATATGCTCGCAATTCTCGCTCCACTCATAACCCATTTTGCCAAGCACAGCGAATACCTGCTTAAAATGCAAAGACTGCCCATTATCCACAACATAAAGGCATTTTTCAAAATCAAATTCTTTTTTGCGATAAAGAGCCGCCGCTAAATCTCGCGTTGCATAAAGGGTGCTGCCATCGCTTTTTCTTATGAGGCACGGCGGAATATCTTCGCCCAAAAGCACAACATCTCGTTCTTGGCTACTTACCAGCAAATTCTTTTTTTCCAATTCCTCAATAACAGCAGGAATTTGTGTTTCAAAAAAAGATTCGCCTGTGTAATGGTCAAAATCAACGCCCATTATTTTATAAATGCGCACAAGTTCTTTTAGGGTTGCTTCTTTGAATGCAGCCCATAATTTGCGGTAAAATTCATCCCTCTTTTCAAGCTGTGCAAAGGCTTCTCTCGCTTTGTTTTCCAACTCCGGTTCGCTTTCGCTGATTTTTGAGAACGAGGCGTAGAGTTTGTTCAATTCTTGAATGGTCAAATTGGAAAGCGTTTGTTCATCTGTGGGCAAACCTTCTCTCAAATACATTGTAATCAATTTTCCAAACTGCGTTCCCCAGTCGCCAAGGTGGTTTACTCGCTCAACTTTGTAGCCATTTGCTTTGTGAATTTTTGCAAGGCTATTGCCAATCATTGTGCTGCGCAGGTGGTGAAACGCAAGCTCTTTGCCTATATTCGGCGAGCTATAATCCACAACAACGGTTTTATTTTTGGGTTTTGCAAATCCGAATTCTAATCCTTTTTCTTTTATGCCATTCAATGTGCTTTCAATAATCGTTTTTTTATCAGCGTAAAAATTCCAATATCCATTAAGTGCTTCAGTTTTTTCAAAACCTTGCGGTGCAGGGAACTGAGCGGCTAATTCTTCGGCTATCGCTTTGGGGGCTTTGCGCAGTTTTTTTGCAAGCGTAAAGCACGGCAGGCTCCAGTCTCCATGTGAAGAATCCGGCGGTATACTGAGCAACGCAAGTGTTTCTGTTTTTGTCCAATGCCCGGTTTGCTCAGCAAGCTCTGCTATTTTAGTTTCAAAAGACATGCAGGGAATTTAGAAAATGCAGATCAACTTAATGGGGGAAATTTTTCCCTTAAATTTGCTCAAATTCGCTGTTTTTACTTTTAGCGACCACTAGCCTAGCAAATAACCTCGCATTTTCTAAGTTCACTGTTACGATATTGATAAGTTCAAGTTACGGAGCATTATGAACCTGATTTCCGAATACGCAAGTATTCTATTTCCTTTGGCTGGCGGCATTGGAATCTTCCTCCTAGGAATGAAATTCCTGTCTGAAGGTCTGCAAACGGTTGCAGGCAACAAACTCAAAACCCTTATAGGCATGGCTACTGATAACCGACTGCTCGGAATTGGAGCGGGAGCCTTGGTAACAGGCATAATACAGTCAAGCACCGTTTGCACCGTTCTAGTGGTTAGCTTTGTGGATGGCGGCCTAATGACCCTTGCACAGGCGGTTGGCGTTATTATGGGGGCAAATATAGGAACAACGCTAACAGGCTGGATTTTAACCATCAAAATAGACCAATACGGGCTTTCACTGGCAGGTATATCTGCCATAGTGTATGTGTTCTCAAAAAAAGAAACCGTTAAATATATGGCCCTTGGAGCCTTGGGTCTCGGCTGTGTGTTCATGGGTTTATTATTTATGAAGGGAGCAATAGAACCTGTTAAGAACAACCCCGATTTCGTAGCTGCATTCAAAACTTTTCAGGCAAATAATTATTTCGGTGTTTTAAAATGTGCCGCCATCGGTTGCATTTTGACTGTTATAGTGCAATCCAGCACTGCTACCATTGGCATAACAATGGTGCTTGCAAGTCAAGGTCTAATAGATTTTAAAACAGCTGCGGCTCTTGTTTTAGGTGAAAACCTGGGAACAACAATAACTGCAGTTTTAGCCTCGCTCGCTGCAAACAATAACGCTAGGCGAGCGGCATTTTTCCACGTGCTGTATAACGTTATATGCGTGTTTTTCGCAACGCTTCTCTTCCAGCCTTTTGTAGCCAGTATAGAATGGGGGATGAATGCCTTTCTCGGTATATCAGATTTATACTCGCTTGAGAATGTAGCTGTTGGCATAGCCGGCGTGCATACAGGGTTTAACATTATGAGTATAATAATATTTGTGCTCCCCTGCAGGCTTGTGGCGCAGTTTTTGGAAAGCAACATTGTAACAAAAATATTAACAAAGCTAAAATTGCTCCACAAAGAAACGCAGCAAACTCCGGAAATAGAAGCTTTGCTAACAGTAATTGAACGCAAAAAAGATTTCACTATTAAATTCATTGAAATAGAAACTCGCATAAAAAAGGTTTTAAGTTATACCGGAGAGCAGCTCAATATTGGAATAAATAATTTGAGCAGTTGCATGGAGAGTGACGATACAAAATCACCCGAAGTAGAACAGATTTTTGCAATAGAAAAGAGTTTAGACAGAATAAAAATCAAGTTCTCAACGGTTTTATCAAGCCTTGTGGGGCGTGAAGAAACCACAACTTTTGCCAACCAGCAAAGAATTTTCGCCTATGAAAGGCTTTTTGATAGCTTAGAAAGCGCTTCGGATTATATGGCACAAGTAGCAAAACTGAGGTTAAGACTTTTAGACAATAAAACAGATTTGCTGGATTACCAAAAACAGGATTTGATTAAGCTGAACGGTTTAATTTCCGAAGCTTTTGCTAAGTCGCTCCCAATTCTGAAAAACGGTCAAAAATACACTCCGCAAATGTTGGAAGAGCACGAAGCAAACTTTGTAGCAATAAAAGATTTTATACGCACCATAAGAACTTCGTTTTGGAATGTGTCCAGTGGAAACACAACTGATCCTATAGTTGATGATGCTTATTCAAATATGCTGAGTTCTTACCGTAAAATCCGCGACCATTTGCGAAGCGCCGGAAACGCAATTTTTGGAATAGATAAGGATTGATGGTTAATTTTGCGCAATTTGTTGTTTTGGGACAAGCGGCGTGCAAAGCTACATTGTTTGGGACATGGGACAAGCGGCGTGCAAAGCTACATTGTCTGGGATATGATTTGTGCACAAGTTCCTGCTTCAAACAATGTAACTCAGCGTTTCGCTTGTCTCATGTCCCAGCCAATGAAGCTCAGCGCTCCGCTTGTCCCATGTACCAGCCAACGAAGCTCAGCGCTCCGCTTGTCCCATGTACCAAACAACGGTTTAATCAATGTCTACCATAGTTGCTTTGGCTACTCCGCTTGGGGTTAGTGCGATTGCTGTGGTGCGTGTTAGCGGCCCTGCTGTGAAAGATATTTGCAAAATAATTTTGCCGAACTTTGACATGAAACCCCGCACTGCAAGGTTGGTGAACACATTTATAGACACGCTGCTGGCCATATATTTTCCTGCACCAAATTCTCACACCGGCGAAGATATTTTGGAATTGTTTCCTCATGGCAATCCTTTTATAGTTCGTAAATTGATAGAAGAAATTTGCAAAATTCCCGGCACCCGACTCGCGGAGCGAGGAGAATTCACAGAGCGTGCTTTTTTAAACGGCAAAATAGACCTGACTCAAGCCGAAGCCCTAGGCGACCTTTTATCTGCAAACAATTCAAAAAAACTGGCCAACGCCCGCAAATTATTAACCGGTGAAATTTCCGCAGAAATAAAAACACTGGCAGAAAATCTAAAGGAGGTTTCAGCGTTACTGGAGCTGGAAGTGGATTTTGCGGAGGATGTGGGTGTGGATGAAGATGCAAGGCGCGCCTTGCCCTTGCGCAAGGTTATAGAAAATATTCAGCGGCATTTACAAAGTTTGAAAAAAAGGTTTAGGGTTGCTACGAATGAGTTGCCGCGGGTGGTTTTGTTTGGGGCACCTAATGCCGGTAAGTCTACTTTGATTAATGCGCTTGTTAAGGAGGAAAGGTTGCTTGTTAGCGAGGTTCCGGGCACCACTCGGGATTTTGTGGAAGTTCCTTTGCACTTGCCCAGCGGTGATGTTTTGCTAATAGACACGGCTGGTCTTGCAAGCGAGGCTCAAAGCAATATAGACAAGCAAGCCATGCAAAAAACCTGTGAAATTTTAGAAAAAGCAAATTTAAAAATTTTGGTAATAGACGTTTCCATAGATTTGCCACCGGAATTCAAAGAATGGGAAAAAAACGCAGATATGGTTGTTTTGACTCATATCGACATTGCTTGCTCTGAGTTACGTTGTAAGGACACCCCGTCAGGCGACTTCGTGCCTGCCACCCCTCTTCAAAAAGAGGGGAAGTGCTCATTTAATGTTGCGGTGCCAAAAAATACAGGAATAAAAGAACTGCGAGAGAAATTGGAAGATATATTTTTTCCCAAAGAAGAAAGCGAAGAAGTTTGGATCACCAGCGAGCGGCAGATTGCTTGCATAAAAAAAGCCGAAGAATGCGTTGAAAGAGCCTTGGAATTATTATCTCAATCAGATGCTATTGAAACCATTGCATTTGAAATGCGCGAAGCCCGCAACGCTCTTTGCTCCATCACAGGCGAAATCTCCGACGAATCCATTTTAAACGCAATCTTCAGCAGCTACTGTATTGGGAAGTAGAGGTTTGTGTTAGTGGGGGAGTGCGGATGAAAGGACTTGAACCTTCATGCTGTTGCCAGCACTAGAATCTGAATCTAGATTAAATCGCTAAAATCCTATCAAAAACCGCATTTTCACTCCCTACTGATAAAATACTGATAAAAAATGATTTTTCTATGTTGATAAAATGAAAAGATTCATGGTTACCATAAATGGTAAATTACCGTGTTGCGAAACGCAATACAAAACCCTACTCCGCTATCATTCGCATTGTGCAAGCTACGCAAGCACAACGCACACTCAGTCTTTGATGCAACGAACGCTGAACAAGCTGTACTTGTCGCTGAAGTCCCTGAGGACACCCGCGCCGCGATAGCTCATGCGCCGGTACCAAGCGTGGCCGTTACTACTCTCCGTAGCACTCCACCAGTTGCCGCTGCTGCCGGCACCACCGAAGTAGACACCGTAGCCGGTATAAATGGAGAGGCCACCGTAGCCGCCCGGAAGGGCTGCAAAACCATAGTTGTCGGTACTAGGGATATAATCGGAATCAATGTTCCAACCATCCTTAGACTTGAGCTTAGTACCTGCTGTAGAAGAACCGCCAACAAAGTCCGTCAATGCTAACCACTCGGCATCGCTAGGCAAATGCCAACCTTCAGGACAAACGCCACGATGCTTTGCACCTATTCCTGAGAAACAATTACTGCTATTGCAAGATGACTTAAAACCCATAGCCGTAGCCCAATCATACAACCTGCCGTAAGTGCCGCAAGCTTTTGTGTTGTCATCAACAAGGAAGCCATCGCCAGTAAGAACACTACCGCACTTGCTACCATTTGCGTTAAAGTTCAAATTCTCGGCCATCCAAACTTGCTC
>JAITUM010000169.1 GCA_031286305.1 Candidatus Fibrimonadaceae bacterium
GGCTTGAGATAAAGGATATTTATCCTGAGTATTATTTGTTGAAGGTTGATCGTTTTAGGGACATAGTTAAGAGCAAGCTTGACGAGTGGATGTATTATTTGAAGAATTCTTCTATCAAGCCTGACTTTGCTGCTCCTGGTTTAAGCGAAGCTGACGAACGTCTTGAGTATAGTCGTTTAAGCCCCGAGGACAGGCGTTCTTACGACAAGCATGTTGATAATCGTCGCAGTGAGAAGAGTACTATTTACACCGCTAAGCTTGAGGGCAAGGCTGAGGGTCATGCTGAGGGCAAGGCTGAGGGCAAGCTTGAGGGCAGAGCTGAGGGTAAGCTTGAGGGCAAGGCTGAAGGTATTTTACAAGTGGCAAAGAAGATGAAAGCTGAGGGTGTGAGCGTTGATATTATATTGAAGGTGACGGGTTTGTCCAATGAGGACATTGCAAAACTGGCGGTTTAATTGAGAATTGAGAATTGAGAATTGAGAATAATGCAAACATTTACGCTTATGAGCAACGAGACGCTGGGTAAAGCGTTTCGCTTGGATAATCTGCCTAGTTCCAGATTTCAGAATCAGGGGAGAAGCACATTGTCATCGTTTCTTCTTAGCCTTCCACGCAGGCTTGCCGCTGTCTTTTAAAACAAAATCTTTCTCTGATAAACCGGTTATCTTGTATATAACATCGTTGTCCATGCCTTCGGTTTTCATCTTCTTAGCAAGCTCAAGCTTCTCTTCAGCCTTGCCCTTCTCAATGCCCCGAGTCTCACCCTCTACCAAACCCTTAGCAAAATAAGTATCCATAGAGCAGTTGACATCCCTTATGTTCTCCAAATGCCGCAGATAAGATTTGCGTTCAACAACTGTCATCTTGAGCATATCCAAACGCTTGCCAGCCTCCTTAAGACCGGGGGCATCAAAATCGCTCTTGACAACTGACTTCTTCAAAGTGTAAATCCATTGGTCAAACCGGCTTCGTATCTTTTCGTCGAATTTCTTGGGCAAAATAAGGTAGTATTCAGGGTGAATGTCCTTACTGATGCCTTTAGGATGCGCAAATTCATCAACCTGAGCAAAGGGTATAAGCTCGCCAAAATTGATGCCCTTGAAACCCTCCATTTTGGCATTGAACAAATATTCACGAGTGGCACCCAAATCAAAATAAGCTATGCTTATAACATAAATCTTCTTTATGTTATACTTTTGTCCCTCGCCTATTTGCTCCACTATAGCTCTGCTCACATTGAAAAGCATTTTGCCAAAAAAGTCAATCATATCTGTGTATTGTATCTCAATTATCGCTATCTCGCTGCCGTCTATCTTGGCTTTTATATCTATGCGGTTGACTTTGTCGCCTGAATATTCTTTGTTGCCTTCGCTTTCCAAAATTTCCATAACCTTTACTTTGCGATTTAGCAATGTGGTAAGAAAGCCTTCCAAAATAACGAAATTAGCCTTCTGCCGCAATATGTCTTTCATTGCGTAGTCAAATGATATTATTTCGCGGTCTTTGGAC
The DNA here is from genome assembly GCA_031286305.1 of Candidatus Fibrimonadaceae bacterium. Lineage (GTDB taxonomy): Bacteria > Fibrobacterota > Fibrobacteria > Fibrobacterales > Fibrobacteraceae > Fibrimonas. The sequence goes on from JAITUM010000169.1 coordinate 1,510, forward strand.
ATTAAGGATAATTTAGAAAATGATGCAGTATTTATCGGGATTATTATTCGGTACCTGTAGGGGCAAGGCGTGCCTTGCCCTGAATATGATTGTGAATTTTCCACAACGAAATCCAAAATCGGGGCGTTGCGGGGCGTTAGGGAGCGTAGCGAACCAGCCCCGCATTGGGGGTAGCGAAAAACGCAGTTTGCAGCGAGGGGGACATCCCCCATATTAACTCAATGTTTGGGTATAGGGTATAGGCAATGCAAAAAACATTGTTTTTAAGCAAATTTAGTCGTTTATTTGTGCAGTTCCCCACACCCCATACCCCATACCCCATACCCCATACCCCATACCCTAGCGAGTAAATCAGTATTTACTATATTCTTTCCATTGGAGATTAATTATGGCAGAAGATTTGCAGCATTTGATAAACAAAATAAAGACCGAAGCAGTGGACAAGGCTGAGGCTGAGGCTTCTCAGATAGTGTCTAGTGCAAAGGCTAAAGCGGCTCAAATAGTTAAAGACGCTGAGGCTGAGGCAAAAGCTAGGCTTGAAAAGGCTGATAAAGACTCGCTGGCTTATACCGAGCGTAGCGAGAAAACCCTTCAACAGGCGGCTCGAGACATTGTGCTTACCGTTAGCGAAGATGTTAAAAAAGCCGTGCTTGGGATGCTGGAGCTAAATGTGGACAAGACCTTGACCCCAGAGCTTGTGCAGCAGATTCTTTTGACACTGGCGAGCGGTTATGCTGGTCAGGCAGCAACGGTCTCTCTCTCCGAAAGTGATGCAAAAAAGCTGAATTCCTTTATTATAGGCGAATTCCAGAAAAAACTCGGCGCAGGCGTTGAAGTTCAAAGCGAAGGCAGCATTTATACCGGGTTCAAACTTTCTTTTGAAAACGGCAAGGTTAGCCACGACTGGACAAAAAACGCAATTGCAGATGCTCTTTCCGCAATTTTGCGCCCCGCTTTGGCAAAAGCTGTTCAAAACGCCGTAAAGGAATAAACAATGAGCGCAACCTACTTGCTATCAAGTTTGCCAATGCTAGAGCTTGGGGTGGAAGCTCCTTTTCCGGTTGAAGAGCTGCGGCGGCGCTGTGAGGGCGTAGATGGCGTTAGCTTAAATGATTTTGATGCTGTGGTAGCCGGCATCCCAGGCTCTCACCAGTTTACTGTTGATTATGCTAATGCTTTAATAGAGATAAGAAACGCAACCGCTGCTTTTCGTGCATCCAAGTGGGAAAGCAGCGATGTTCGAGTTGTTGAGCGTTCCCATGCAGGTTGCCATGTGGATTTGCGGCAAAAACTCGCTGATGCAATGAGTGTTCAAAACCCTTTTGAAAGAGAATTTGCGCTAGAGAAAGCCCGTTGGCAAATTGCAGACGAGCTTGCAGGCATAAATTACTTTTCAGAGGCAAAAATTTATGCGTATATTGTGAAATTGCAAATTAATAACCGCTTTGTCCATTTAAATAATGAGGCTGGCAAGGCGGCAGTAGAAGAATTTATCAAAGCAAACGACCGTGGGGTCAAAGAAGGGTAACTTATGGCGAATATAGGAAAGATAATAGGCGTGAACAGCAACTTGCTGCGAGTGCGCTTTGAACAACCTGTTGTGCAAAATGAAGTGGCTTATGCCGTGCTTGAAGACGGAACTCGCTTAAAAAGCGAGGTAATTCGTGTTAGAGGTTCGGTGGCCGAACTGCAGGTATTTGAAGATACCGTTGGGCTGAAAGAAGGCGATGCCGTTGAATTTACCGGCGAGCTTCTCTCGGTAGAGCTTGGGCCGGGTCTTTTGACAATGGTATATGATGGTTTGCAAAATCCGCTTCCACAGCTTGCTGATGAGTGCGGTTTCTTTTTGCAGAGAGGCAAATATCTTGAAGCCTTGCCCAGAGACATAAAATGGGCTTTCACCCCAAGCGTATCCGTGGGCGACAAAGTTTCTGCAGGTGATGCTCTAGGCTCGGTTCCGGAAGGAATTTTCAAACATCTCATTATGGTGCCATTCCGCTGGCAGGGAACTTTCTCCGTTGAAAGTGTTTCTCCCGCCGGTGAATACAAGGTCACTGATGTGATTGCAAAACTCAAAGACCAAAACGGCAAAATCCACGAAGCCAAATTGATGCAAACATGGCCGGTTAAACTGCCTATTAAATGCTATGCAGAGCGGCTCCGCCCTGTGGAACCGCTAATCACGCAGCAGAGAATTGTTGATACTTTCTTTCCGGTGAACAGAGGTGGTGTTTATTGCATTCCGGGCCCCTTTGGTGCCGGTAAAACCGTGTTGCAGCAGCTTACCGCTCGCCACGCGGATGTTGATATTGTTATAATCACAGCTTGCGGTGAGCGTGCCGGTGAGGTTGTGGAAACTCTAAAGGAATTCCCTGAGCAAATTGACCCTCGCACGGGCAAAAGCTTAATGGAACGCACTCTTATTATATGTAACACAAGTTCCATGCCGGTAGCGGCTCGTGAGGCATCGGTTTACACAGGTGTAACTCTCGCCGAATATTATCGCCAAATGGGTTTGAACATTCTGCTCCTTGCAGATTCAACAAGCCGCTGGGCACAGGCACTCCGCGAAATGAGCGGCCGTTTAGAAGAAATTCCCGGTGAAGAAGCTTTCCCTGCATATTTGGAATCCGTTATAGCCAGCTTTTATGAGCGTGGTGGTATAATCCGCTTAAAAAACGGCAGCACAGGTTCTGTGACCATTGGAGGAACAGTTTCTCCAGCGGGTGGTAACTTTGAAGAGCCGGTAACGCAGGCAACGCTGAAAGTGGTTGGTGCCTTCCACGGACTTTCCAGAGAACGTTCCGATCAACGTCGTTTTCCTGCAATTCATCCCCTTGATAGCTGGTCAAAATATCGCGGCATAATAGACCCTACAGAAGTTGCAGATGCCCACGGCATTTTGAGCAGAGGAAATGATGTCGGTCAAATGATGAAAGTGGTTGGCGAAGAAGGTACTTCGATGGACGACTTTGTTCTTTACCTGAAATCCGAATTTTTAGATGCAGTTTACTTGCAGCAAGATGCTTATCACAAAATAGATGAGGCTTGCACGGGCGAGCGTCAAAAATATGTGTTTCAGAAAATTTACCAAATACTCAAAGCATCGGTAACTTTTAAAGATAAAGATACCGCTCGTTCATTCTTTTTGAAGCTAACACAAACGGCAAAGGATTGGAATCGAGTTGAATTTGAGTCCGGAGAGTTTAAAGAATTAGAGGATAATATTTTCAAAGCCTTAGCGGAGGTATCTATAAATGCATAAAGTTTATCACAAAATTGAGCGAATAGCCGGTAACGTTATTACGATTGCCGCAGACGGTGTTACTTACCGCGAATTGGCGCACGTGCAAAGTCCGCAAGGAATTTCTTTGGCGCAAGTTATCCGCATGGATAGCGGCATGGTCGATTTGCAGGTTTTTGCGGGTAGCCGTGGTGTTTCCACAGATTCGCAAGTGCGTTTTTTAGGGCGCCCCATGCAGGTTCCGTTCAGCGATTCGTTGCTTGGGCGCGTGTTTTCCGGAGCAGGGGAGCCTCGTGATAAGGGACCTGTGATAAATGAAAATTTGGTGGATATAGGCGGCCCTTCCGTTAATCCTTCCAGGAGAATTATTCCTAAGAACATGGTGCGCACCGGTATTCCTATGATTGATGTGTTCAATTCATTGGTGGTGAGTCAGAAGCTTCCGATTTTTTCTATAGCAGGTGAACCGTATAACGAACTTTTGGCGCGCATTGCTTTGCAAGCGGAGGTTGATGTTATTGTTCTTGGCGGCATGGGTTTGAAATACGATGATTATTTGTTTTTCCGTGACTTTTTGGAAGAACATGGCGCACTCAGCCGCACGGTTTCTTTTATGCACACTGCAAGTGACCCGATTGTGGAATGCTTGCTTGTTCCCGATGTTTCTTTGGCGGTTGCAGAGCAGTTTGCAACTCAAGGTAAAAAAGTGTTGGTGCTTTTAACTGATATGACCAACTTCTCAGACGCTATGAAAGAGATTGCCATTACAATGGAGCAAGTGCCTTCCAACAGAGGTTATCCGGGTGATTTATATTCTCAGCTTGCAGCTCGTTATGAGAAAGCGGTAGATTTTGAAGGTTCCGGTTCTATCACCATTTTGGCGGTTACCACCATGCCGGGTGATGATGTGACTCATCCGGTGCCTGATAATACGGGTTATATCACTGAGGGTCAGTTTTATTTGCGCAAGGGCAGAATTGAGCCGTTTGGTTCTCTTTCTCGCTTAAAGCAGCAAGTAAACGGTGAAACTCGTGAAGATCATCGCACTATAATGAACACTATGATTCAGCTTTACGCTAGTTACAAAGAAACTTTGGAAAAGCAGTCTATGGGTTTCCGTATGGGTAACTGGGATGCAAAGTTGTTGAAATACGGTGCTCGTTTTGAAAAAGAGATGATGGATTTGTCTGTGAATATTCCTTTGGAGCAGGCTTTAGACCAGGGTTGGAAAATGCTGGCAGATTGTTTTAATCCCGAAGAGACAGGTATTCCAAGCAAGTTGATAGGAAAGTTCTGGCCGGGGTAGATTAGCTTGGTGGGTTAAACCCCCACCATACAATCAAAAATTTTCTTCCCCTTGTACTCAATCCACTTTGCCTGTGGTTTGCCTATATTATCTTCCTTCCTAAAATCAAAAGTCAATAAGTAACCAACAGCTTTGTTTTTGCGTTCCAAATACCCAAACAGTTGCTCATAAGCCTTTTCATGTGATGCTTCACCGTACCACAGTTTCAACTCAACTATAAACTGTTCAGATTGGTAGTCAACTACAATATCCATTCTCTTGGCATTGCGAGTTTCACTTTCCAAATGATAAAAACCGGCTCCGTTTATAAAGGGTCTCAAATATGTTATAAAAAGCAGTCTACACTCTCTTTCTAGAAAAGTTATGTCTTTGTTATTATACATTTCATAATAGTGACTTGCAAATTTTTCTAAAAGCAATGGCATATCAAATTTATTTTCAAAGGCGACTTCTTCCACAGAAGTTCTCATGGTTAATTTACTATCTTGAATTTCTTTTTCCGTAGCGAAATAGTTTGTTATCCTAATTTCAAAAATGCGATTATGCACAGCTATCTTTTCATTTGCCTGAGCTAAAATTCCGAACATAAGCCCAAGATTCATACTCGAATTATCAGAATTGAATGCAAATGATTTTCCATTTATCAAAATACTGTAAAGCAAATCTCGTAGTTCCGAATAACTTTTCACGTTTTTGAACAAATCATCAAATAGGGTGCTTTGCTCAATTAAAACTAATTTTACCGCCTTTTGCAATCCTGCCGAGGTCCAATCATAATCCAGTTCTTCATCTATTTTTTGGCAAAGTCGGGAAACCAAATAAGGATAACCACTTGTATAAAGCCTAATTTCTTTTGAAACTGCTTCTATATCCATTCCTGTTTTACGGTCATTCTCATATTCCATAAGCATTGATGCAATTTCTTTTTCGTTAAAAGACATATCTACATTAAAGTCAATTGCTATGTTCCAAGGCGAATTTGTGCGTTTTTCGCCATCTTGGAGTTGATGTGTACCAGCTTGAATCATTTTAAGTTTGAGGTTCTTGATGTCGTAAACGCCGGCAAGAATAACACTGTGAAAAGTAGCACCGGCTCCATCGCTTCTTTTTAAGAACTTGTCTCGCAATATTCCTAGGAATTTCAAAAATATGAAATTATTGGAAGTTTTGTCCACTTCATCTATCATGAGTACTATTTTTTTTTCTCTGCAGGTTTTATTTAAGAAAGCATCAAGTAAGTCAAAAGTCGTAACCGAGCTGTCTATCCAAGCCTCAGAGCCAGGTAAGTTTCTCTCATTGAAATATTTTGAGCATTGCTTAAGCAAGCCTTGACAGAAGTCAGCTTCTGCTTCAAACATGCTATCACTTACACCTTCAAAACTAATTTTTATTACGCTGTATTCCTTTGGTAGCTGTTTTTCCAGAAGGGCAAGCGTTGTAGTTTTTCCATATTGTCTGCCACGGTTTATGGTGAAATAATCTCCTTGTTCTACAAATCGCATTATTTTAGCGAGTTTCTCGCTAGTATTTGCCATGTAGTGCTTGCCTGGTACGCAAAGTCCTGTTACATTAAAACGACGTTGTTGAAGCATGTTGTGTAATATAGAAATTTTCTATTTTGCTACAGCGATTATGAAAGAGCCTTTTCTAGAACCTATTTTGCGTAGAATGCGTATTGGGAGGGTTTTGCCGGTGCTTAAGCGGTTTCCGGAGTGCAGGCTTTTGGATGTTGGTTGTGGTTGGGAGGTTAAGTTTTTGAAATCTGTTGAGCCATATATTGCAAGTGGGGTAGGCATAGATTTTAAAGCTCCGAATTTAGAAACAGAGAAATTGAAAACCATAACCGCGACTTTAAATGATAAATTACCGTTTGAAGATAACTCTTTTGATGTTGTTAGTTTGATGGCGGTTTTGGAACACTTGGAAAAACCTTTGGATATTTTACTGGAAATTCGCAGGGTGCTTAAAAAAGATGGTATTTTGGTAGGCACGGTGCCGAGCAAGGCAGCAAAGCCGGTTTTAGAATTTTTGAGCTATAAGCTTGGAATTGTGAATGAAGCGGAGATTAGGGATCATAAGCAGTATTTTAATAAAAAAGATTTGCTGGAAATTTTTGCTGAGGCTGGTTTTGGGAAAGTGGAGCATAGGTATTTTCAGTTCGGGATGAATAACTTTTTTGTGGTGGGGGAGTAGGGTTGGAAAGTTTTCTATATTTAAGTTATGTCCAAATACATCCGCTTTGATTATGCGGTCAAAAGGTTGCTCCGTCAGAAAGCTAACTTCGTGGTGTTAGAGGGCTTTTTGACTGTTTTGCTGAAAACAAATGTAAAAATACATAGAATGCTTGAGAGCGAAGGGAATCAAGAGCATGAGCACTCTAAGTTCAATAG
>JAITUM010000236.1 GCA_031286305.1 Candidatus Fibrimonadaceae bacterium
TATACCCAACACCCTTCCCGCTTTGCATTTCGCTGGTGAACCGTGCGAAGCGCGGGTAAACATTGAGTTAACACCCCTAATGTTTTGCATTTCGCTGGTGAATCGCCAAAGGCGAGTAAGCATTAATTACTATATCTTAATCTCGCTCACCACGCTTGACAGTTCTTTTGTTATTGAAGTCAAGCTGTTATAGCCAGCTCTCATTGTTTGGCTTAGCTCTTTTAGCGAATTTAAGATGACGATTACTTCATTTCCATTTTTGGCTAACTCATTAAAAGTCTTAATCAAATCGCCGACGGTTTCCGCAAAACCATTGATATCTTTAGATATTTTTGTGATTTGATCTGCCGTATTTGCAGTCTGCTCCGTTGTTTTCCCTATCCCTTCGACTATAGTTTCCAAAGTACTGGAAATGCTAAGAGAGTTTGCATGAGTGCTATCTGCCAAGCGTTTTACCTCATCAGCTACAATCGCAAAACCCTTTCCTGCATCCCCTGCGCGAGCAGCTTCAATAGCTGCGTTTATAGACAAAATGTTAGTGTTGGTAGCTATGGCCCTGATGACTAATATGGCTTCTGATATGCCACTGATCAGTTCGGATATGGAATTTACCGAGCTGATAGTTTCTCGCATGGAATTCTCTCCATCGCCTGTTCTTTTTCTTAAAGCTTCTATAGATTCCTGTTCCTTTTGCGCAATTTCGGAAGTGTGGTGCAGAGCTTCAATAATTTTTTCTGTTGCGGAAGACGATACGTGGACCGACTCTATTTTTTTGTCGAGAGTATGATTTATTTCGGTTATCAACTTGTCTATCCTGTCTATCAACGCAAACATAGACCTTATTTGCTTTCTGAGCTGAGCTTCTTGTTCTGCCGCCATTTTTTTGTCGTGAATATCCAAGAACAAGCCTGCCACTCTCAAAGGAACACCACTATCATCTCGAATGGTTTCTCCCATTGCTTGAAACCAACGGTATTCGCCGGATTTCAATTTGCACCTATATTCAAGATTGTAGGGTGTTCTACCCGAATAGTCTGTCAAATGCTTAACAAAGGCACCCAGGGTTTCATCCTTATCTTCAGGGTGAAGCCTATCAACCCAGCTGCTCGTAAGGTTTGGAAAATCTCTTTCATCCTTAAATCCGAGCATTTTGCGAAACTCATCCGACCAAGTGAAGGAGTTATTTGGATTGGCAGGGTCTCCCGCAACGACATTCATATCCCAAAGGCCAGTATTCATGGCTTTATTTGCCAGCTGATATTTCAGAATATCATATTTCATCTCATCTTGATTCTGCTGAATTGCCTTTGATAAGTTTTCAAAGATTTCTTGAAATTCCTTTGAAAACTTCCCTGACGGCATATTCAGGTGAAAGTTTTTCGACTGGCTCTCAGACAATAGGCGTCTGCTTTCTAACAGTAGTGCTTCAATGGGTCTTTTTGTTCCGAGCATATTTCCTCCAATTTATGGTTTAAAGTCCTTTTTAGGATTGAGTTTATAAATTCGCCGGCAGGTCGCGATAACCTGAAGTAGTTTTCGACAAAAAATTCCGCCATAATGAGACAATATAGCAAATTCCATGCTTGGTGTCAAGGGTATTTTTTGCATAGTAAATACTGATTTACTTGCGGTCGAGGGTATGGGGTATGGGGTGTGGGGTATGGGGAACTGCACAAAAAACGACTAAATTTACTAAAAAACAACGCTTTTTGCACTGCCTATATCCCATACCCTATACCCAACACCCTTCCCGCTTTGCATTTCGCTGGTGAACCGTGCGAAGCGCGGGTAAACATTGAGTTAATCTTAATTACTATATTTCCTGTCTTATGCCAAATAGAGTAATTGTAGGTGCGCAATGGGGCGATGAAGGTAAGGCCAAAATCGTTGATTTTTTAACGTTACACGCAGACATAATAGTCAGGTTTCAGGGCGGCGCAAATGCCGGCCATACGGTAAAAACAGACGATAAAGAGTTCATTTTCCATCTTATCCCAAGCGGAATTATGCATGCAAACAAGATCTGCATAATAGGAAACGGAGTTGTTTTCGACCCAAAGCAAGCCATTTTAGAGATAAAAGACCTTGATACAAAGGGTATTTGCGTTGCAAATCGCATTCTGATAGCCGAAAACGCCCATGTTGTGCTGCCTTGGCACATAGCCTGCGACAAACTAAAGGAAACAAAAGCCGGAAAATATGCAATTGGAACCACAGGTAGAGGCATTGGACCCTGCTATAGCGACAAGGTCAACAGGCACGGAGTTCGAATTTGCGACCTGCTGGACGAAGCTGAGCTAAGGCCTCGCATAGAGGCTATAGCCGAGTTTAGGAACGATGAGTTTAAAAAAATGTTTGGAGCCGAGCCTATAGACCCGGAACCGGTTATAAAAGAGTACTTGGAATTTGGCAAACAGTTGAAACCTTATATCTGCGATACGGTTTTTTATTTACACGAGGCCTTAAAGGCTAAAAAACGAATAATTTTTGAGGGTGCTCAGGGAACAATTTTGGATGTTGACCACGGAACCTATCCTTTTGTGACATCTTCAAACACGGTAGCCGGCTCTGCAAGCTGCGGCTCAGGGGTTGGACCAACCGCTATAGACCAGGTTATCGGCATTGTTAAAGCTTACACCACAAGGGTGGGCAATGGTCCCTTCCCAACGGAACTTGCAAATGAGATTGGCGATAAACTTCGCGAGATAGGTCACGAATATGGAGCTACCACCGGAAGGCTCAGACGCTGCGGCTGGTTTGACGCACCTGTTGTTCGCAAGGCGGTGGCTGTGAATGGCTTAACGCACTTAGCCATAACCAAGCTGGATGTTCTGGACACATTCAAAGAGATTCAAATTTGCACGAGTTACAGATATGAGGGCAAGGAGATGCTGAACTTCCCCACTCGCTTAGCTGTGATTTCTGCTTGCGAGCCAATTTACGAAAGCATGCCGGGCTGGGAGTGCTCAACTGAAAAATGCCGCTCCTGGGACGATTTGCCGCCAAATGCACAAAAATATTTGACCAGAATTTCCGAATTAGTTGGCGTAAAGATTGGAATGGTTTCTGTTGGTGCAAAAAGAGATGAAAGCATAATGATGGATATGGAATAATGAGCGACGAAAATTCACCTTTCACAGTACCGATTAAAATAAAAGAACCGGAAAATAAATTGCCGGATTTTCTTATTGAGAATTTGCCGGAAAATTTACTTGCAACCGTTAAGGAGCTTGGCTGGAACGAGCTGATGCCTGTGCAAAAAAAGACTATCCCTTATATGATGCAAGGCCGGGACATGTTGATTCAGTCCAAAACGGGTTCCGGAAAAACCGGAGCGTTTTTGTTGCCGCTTTTGCAGGTAATAATTACGGAGCATGTTTTTCCTCAAGCTCTTATCTTGGTTCCCACTCGCGAGCTGGCGTTGCAGGTTCACGGCGAGGCGGAAAAACTTTCCAAGAGTCTTGGGATTCGTTCTTGCGCAATTTTTGGCGGAGTTGGTTTTGAGCATCAGTTGCACGCTCTGAGAACCGGAGTCCACATTATAGTGGCAACGCCGGGGCGTTTGTTAGATCACGCTCAAAGAGGGAATGTGGATTTTAACAGCATTCGCGATTTGGTTTTAGACGAAGCTGATGAGATGCTGGGCATGGGTTTTTATCCCGATATGCAACGCATTCGCCGCTATCTGCCCAAGCAAATTTCTTGCACAATGTTCAGCGCAACCATTCCGCAGACTGTTAAGAGTCTCGCTAGGGAGTTTCAGCGTCCGAATTCGGATTTCCTTTCGCTCTCTTACGATCAGGTGATAGCGAAAAATTTGGAACATCGCTACTACGCTTCCGATCCCATGGGCAAAGATTCTTTGCTAATCAAAATTTTAGAATGGGAGAACCCTGATAGCTGCATGATTTTTTGCAATATGAAAAAAGATGTTGCATATTTGGAGCAGGTTTTGAGTGATTATGGTTTTCGTGCCAAAGCGCTTTCCGGCGATATTTCGCAGAGGGATCGCGAGTTGGTTTTGGGCGAGTTCAGGGAAAACAAGTTAAAGCTTTTAATATGCACCGATGTTGCTGCTAGGGGCATTGATGTTAGCCATGTTAGCCATGTTATTGTTTTTGACCACCCAAGCGACCACGAAGTTTATGTGCACAGAAGCGGCAGAACGGCACGCGCCGGCAGGAGCGGCCTTGCAATCTCGCTCATAACTCCCGTTGAGGAGATTGAGATTCAAAAAACCGCCGCAGATTTTGGCATAAGTTTTATCAAAATGCCTCCCATAAACGAGGAAGAGCTTGCCAGCAAAATCCGCCAAAGGGCCGAAGCCAAACTAGACCGCGAACGCAGGTTTCTAGGTCAAAAGCAAAATGAAAGAATGCGCCGTTATTTGCCTATGGTAGAAGAGCTTTCACAAAACAAAGAGGGCAAAGAATTGCTGGCATATTTGCTGGATTCTTATTATTGGAAGGTTTAGGGACATAAAATGGACCGACCTATTTTGCCTTTGGGGAATGCTCCCGTCCCTCCAGCTGACCCGTGAGGGCAGCCCAATTTGGCAGTGCAAACAGAAGCCTGACACACGCCAATGGATGCTGACCACGGGACCTATGGACCAACCGCTATGACTAGGTTATTGGCACCTCATGTCTTCTTCAAAAAATTGACAGCAGCCTTTTCGGGGTGTTTCAACCAAGCTTCTCTAATCTTTGGAACTTGACTGAAATTATCCATGGAACAGTTGGGCAAATTTTCAGGAGAAACTCTTAAATATCTATCGCCCATTATACACTTTACGCAATAAGAAGTATAAGCAACATTGCCTGAAGTTATTACACCGGTAAGCACTGGAAGCCAATCCGCCATTTTACCTATTTTTATCTTCTTTTCCTTTGGTTCTCCACCTGTGTTTATGGATAAGCATCTAATGTCGCTAATATCTATTTTTTTTGCTTTTAGCATTTCTGCAATTCCTGCCAAGGAAGGATCATTGCCGCACACGCCGCCATCTCCTAGCTGCTCCTCTATGCCTTTTTCATTCATAAGCTTTACGGGACGGAAATAGGTAGGTGCGCTCATTGAGGCCAAAACGGCATCCCTTAACAAATAAGAGCTGTTGCTGGTTTGGCTAAATACTTTTTCCTTCTTCTTGTCGTAGTTCCAAGCTACTATAACAAGTGGATTTTTTACTTGACTGATTTTTATATCTTTGAACACTCCCTTCAAAGCATCCCTAGCCCCGCCAGTTTTATATTTTGCGGGTTTTAGAATTAGAGGAGGTTTTTCTTCAGAGAATATTTTTTTAGGCAAGCTGCTGTTAAACAGTGCCTTAACTTCTTCCGGCGACATTCCAATTGCGTAGCAGGCCGCCAATAT
>JAITUM010000203.1 GCA_031286305.1 Candidatus Fibrimonadaceae bacterium
TGTTACCGGTTCTATCAAGTTGCCTGAGGGTGTAGAGCTTGTTATGCCCGGCGATAATATTGGCATTGAAGTTGAACTCATATCTGCTGTTGCCATGGACAAGGACTTGCGCTTTGCTATTCGCGAAGGCGGAAGAACAGTTGGCGCTGGCGCCGTAGTTGATGTTATTAAATAAGGAAGAAAAAATTTATGGCTTCCAAAAATGTAAGAGAACTCATCACGTTAGAATGCCCTGAATGCAAACAGCGCAATTACGATTGTGATAAAAACAAGAAGAAGCATTCTTCTCGTGTTGAGCATAAAAAATATTGTCGTTTTTGTAGAAAACATACACTTCATAAGGAGACTAAATAGGTGAAATACCGAAGGCTAATAGCTCAATTGGTAGAGTAGCGGTCTCCAAAACCGCCGGTTGGGGGTTCGAGCCCCTCTTAGCCTGTGCAGGAACTTAATTATGCAGAGTTTTCAGAGATATATTCGTGATGTTATAGCCGAGTTAAAGAAGGTTACTTGGCCAACGTGGGAAGAACTTAAAGGTTCAACCATGGTGGTTATTGTTTTTAGCATAATAATGGGTTTTTATATAGCAATTATAGATTTAGGTTTATCCAAGTTAGTTGGAAAATTTTTAGAGTAAAATGGAGCATTTGTAGAATATGAATTTGGCTTGGTATTCAGTAGCAACTTTTTCCGGACAGGAGCTTAAGGTTAAGCAACTCCTTGAAGCTATGATTGAGCGTGAACAAATGCATGATTCATTTGGCCGTATTGAAATACCTCATATAAACGAAGAACATATTAAAACAAAAAAAGGCAAAAAAGTTGTCAAAATAGAAAGACGTAACCTAATGCCCTCCTATGTATTTATACAAATGGACTTGAATGACCGCACAAGGCATTTGGTTCAAAATATTCAAGGCGTAACAAAATTCGTAACGGTAGGCACCAAAATAGTTCCAATTCCGGAATCGCAAATGGTATCTATATTGCCTCGCGAAGATGGGCTTGGCGCAGATTTGCTGCCGCTTGAAGTTCCGCCGGTTAAAGAAGGCGATTCAATTCGCATTAAAGAAGGTCCGTTTAATGATTATACGGGCGTTGTAGAAGAGATTATGAAAGAGCGTGGCAAATTAAAAGCCATGGTTGTTATATTTGGTCGTTCCATTCCAGTTGAACTTAACTTTTCAGAGGTTGAAGTTTTATAGGCGTGGGCTTTGAAACGGAGAAATTACAGTGGCAAAAAAGATTACAGGCTACATAAAACTACAGATTAAGGCTGGTGCAGCAAACCCGGCTCCTCCGATTGGTCCCGCATTGGGTTCCAAAAAGGTAAATATAGCTGAGTTTTGCAAGCAATACAATGCTCGTACGCAGTCCATGGCAGGTTCGATAGTCCCTGTCATTATAACTGTATACGCAGACAATAGCTTTACTTTTGTGACTAAAACCCCACCGGTTCCGTCTATGCTAAAGCAGGCGGCAAAAGTAGAAACAGCTTCCGGTGAACCGAATCGTAAAAAAATTGGCAAAGTGACCATGGCACAGGTAGCTGAAATTGCCAAAACAAAAATGCCGGATTTAAATACCATCAGTTTGGAATCAGCAGAACAAATGGTGATCGGTACAGCACGCTCAATGGGCATTGAGGTAATAAATGGCTAAGAGAGGAAAAAAATATCGCGCTTTGGCAGCGTCTTACGATGTAAAAGCTTTCCACGCTTTGGATGAGGCTTTGAATATTCTGAAAAAATCAGAGTTCAAGTTTGACCAAACTGTTGAATTACATTTTAATCTAGGCGTTGACCCTAAACACTCGGACCAAATGGTACGCGGCTCTGTTACTTTGCCGCATGGCACAGGTCGCAAAGTTCGCATACTGGCGCTATGCAAAGATAACATGGTTCAGGCCGCCGTAGATGCAGGTGCGGATTTTGCCGGCGGTGCAGACATGGTTCAAAAAATTTCAGAAGGCTGGCTTGCCTTTGATGCAGTGGTTGCCACTCCAGACATGATGGCTGTTCTTGGCAAGGTTGCCAAGGTTTTAGGCCCTCGCGGTTTAATGCCAAGCCCAAAGGCCGGAACGGTGACCCCGAATTTGGCTCAGATTATTAAAGAGCTTAAAGCCGGTAAAATTCAATATCGCGTTGACAAGGGTGCAAATGTGCATACCCCAGTCGGCAAACTCTCTTTCTCGGGTGAGCAATTGCGTGAAAATATTCTTATGGTCATAGATTCCGTAAAGAAGAATAAACCGCAAACCTCAAAGGGCGTTTACATAAAAAGTTTAACCCTGACGGCAACCATGACACCATCGGTTCGTCTAGACACAGCAATAACAAGGTAAGGGGTGTTTATGGAAAAGACTGAGAAAAGAATATCGCTTCAAAAACAGAAAAAGCAAGAGCTTGTAGAGTCTCTTGTTAAGGATTTTTCTGCAGCAGCTTCTATATACCTGCTGGACTTTCAGAAAATAACGGTTGCTCAAGATAACGCTTTGCGCATGAATTTGCGTAAAAAAGGCGTTGTTTACAGGGCAGCAAAAAACAGATTAATAAAGGAAGCTTTTAAAAAGGCAAACATTTCCGGCTTGGATGGCTATTTGAAAGGAGCTACATCCATTATGCTCGGAAATGAAGAAGATCCTATGCTTCCGGCTCGCGAAGTCGTTGAATTTCGCAAAGCCAATCCCGATATTTTAATAGCAAAGGGCATTTCGTTAGATAATTCTTCCCTAGAAGGGGGCGAATTGGAAAATTTAGCGAAGATGCCAGGTAAAAATGAAATTCTAGGTCAAGTAGTGTCTTTAATGCTTTCTCCGGGTGCAAACCTGATAGCTCTTATCAAGGGGCCCGGCGGGAAGATAGCGGGACAAATAAAGGCTTTAGAAGAGAAACTGGAAACAGCTTAGAAAATCACTCAAAAAATGGAGAAAATCCCATGGCTACAGATGTCAAAACATTAGGCGACCAGATTGTTGCCCTCACACTTTTAGAAGCCAAAGCTTTGGCTGACTACCTCAAAGAGACCCATGGTCTTGAAGCAGCCGCCGGTGGTGCGGTTGTGATGGCTGCTCCAGCAGCCGGTGGTGGCGCAGCAGCTCCCGCAGCAGAAGAAAAAACAGAATTCGATGTTGTGTTAGTTGATGGCGGTACAGACAAAGTAAAAGTTATCAAAGCTTTGCGCGCTGCTATTCCGGGACTTGGGCTTATCGAAGCAAAAGACTTGGCGGGCAAAAGCAATGCTACCGTTAAGGAAGGTGCTCCAAAGGCCGAAGCTGAAAAGCTTAAAAAAGATTTGGAAGACGCCGGAGCAAAGGTCACGCTGAAATAATGCGTGTCTGGTCCGTAAATTTCTTTTCAAGTGCCCTGCGTGAACACGCAGGCGCCAAATTCCTTTTATGGCGAGGTGACCCATGATAGAACGGAAGTCCTATTCAACAAACGAATTCCGTTTGGAATTGCCAGATCTTCTGGAGATGCAGAAAGCTTCTTATGAACGCTTTTTGCAAGCCGGCATTTCTGCAAAAGACAGACGCAATGAAGGGCTGGAACGTGTGTTTCGAGATACTTTTCAAGATGTATCCGATGCAAAGAAACTTTTGGTTTTGCGCTACAGCCATTACAATTTGGCTATGCCGAGGTATTCCATAAAGGAATGCAGAGAGCGAGGCGTTACCTATTCCCGCCAGCTTATTGTTCATTTGGAACTTCAAACCTTTAAGGAAGACGGTGAAGAAAAGAAATTGCAAGACCAAGTT
The DNA here is from genome assembly GCA_031286305.1 of Candidatus Fibrimonadaceae bacterium. Taxonomy (GTDB): domain Bacteria; phylum Fibrobacterota; class Fibrobacteria; order Fibrobacterales; family Fibrobacteraceae; genus Fibrimonas. Next base: position 3,758 of record JAITUM010000203.1, read on the forward strand.
GCAAACGATGTGTTCTTTTGCGACCTGCCGGTCATGACCGATAACGGCACCTTTATAATAAATGGTGCGGAGCGAGTTGTAATAAGCCAATTGCATCGCTCTCCGGGTGTGAGCTTTGATTCCGAACAATTGCCCAGCGGCAAAGTTATTTTTCAAAGCCGCATAATACCCAATAGAGGTTCTTGGCTGGAATTTAACACAGAGAACGATGTTCTTTACATGTTAATAGACCGCAAAAAGAAATTGCCGGCAACCGTGCTTTTGCGCGCTGTTGGTTACGAAACAAATGCGCAAATTTTGGCTCTTTTCCACACAGGCGAAACCCTTGAGATAAAGACCGGCGAAGAGCACGCAAACCGAGCGCTTTTCAAAGATGCGGTTAGCGAAGACGGCGAAATAATAGTTCATGCGAATTCAATTTTGGACATTGATACTTGCCAAAAACTTTTGGATGCAGGCATAAACAGCGTTGAGGTTGTGAAAGAAAATTTGGATGAATATAATCTTATACACAATACCTTGGCTAACGACGATATAGAAGATCCGAAAAAAGAAAAGGATGATGACAAGGCTAGAAAAAGCTATAGAGAAATTGCGCATGAGCGCATTTATCAAACAACAAGGTCGCAACCCGCTGCAGATTCAAAAGCTGCAAGAGAGCATTTTGAAAATCTTTTCTTTGAAAGAAAACGCTATGAAATTGGCGAACTCGGTCGCTATCGTTTGAATTCAAAAGTCCATAAGCCGGACGAGCAGCCAAAGCTTAGAGAATTTATGACACTCACAAAAGAAGATTTTGTAAGCGTTATAGGTTATATGATAGGTTTGTACAATGGCGAAGAGGGTTTCTCCTTAGATGATATTGATCATTTGGGAAATCGTCGCGTTCGTTCTGTTGGCGAGCTTGTTGCAAATCAAATATCCGTGGGCATTAGCCGCATTCTTCGCTCTGTTAGAGAGAATTTCTCTTCACGCGATAGAGAAGGAGTTTTAACACCAACGGAGCTCATAAATTCAAGAACCGTAAACAGCATGGTTGCTGCATTCTTTGGTTCCAGCCAACTTTCTCAATTCATGGATCAAATAAATCCGCTTTCTGAGTTGACCAATAAGCGCAGAATATCTGCTCTTGGTCCTGGCGGTTTGTCCAGAGACAGAGCCGGGTTGGAAGTGCGAGACGTTCATCATTCGCACTACGGACGTTTGTGCCCCATTGAAACACCTGAAGGTGCAAACATTGGTTTAATCAATTCTCTTGCAACATTCTCCACTGTAAATCGTTTTGGTTTTATAGAAACCCCTTACAGAATTGTGGGTTTGTTGAAATTCAAGGGCGCTGATGGCAAAGACTATGAATTCCCGGAGTCCAAGTGGCATGCCGGTATAATGAAGAATTTCTTTGGCGATGCAAACCAGCAGCTTTTGACTCAAACTGAAGTGAGCAAAAATGAAATAAAGATTGCTCGCAGAAAATTCTGCGATAAACAATTGGAATTCTTTGATTTGTTCTGCAACAAAAGCTTTGAATTTGATTTTGGAAATGAATGCGAAATAATCCAAAACGGCGTTTTAGTCGGCAGGTATGCAAAAAACGATTCCAAAAAGCCCAAAGCGGATTTTGTGCAGCAAAGTTCTGTTGTGCAGATGGTGGTTTCCGAATGGATTGTATACTTAACTGCTTACGAAGAAGATCAATACAGAATTGCTCCTGCAAGCACCATTTTAGATACAAAAACCAAAAGATTTGTAGATGAGTTTGTTTTAGTTAGAGCAGAGGGTGAATTCCCAAGCTTGCCGAATCCGGAAGAAATTTCCGTTGAAGATGTAGAAACTCAAAGAGTTGATTTAATGGATGTCTCGCCCATGCAGATTGTGTCTGTGGCTGCCGGTCTCATTCCGTTCCTTGAACACGATGATGCAAACCGCGCTCTTATGGGTTCTAACATGCAACGTCAGGCTGTGCCTTTGCTTCGCGCTGAGGCTCCTATTGTGGGAACAGGTTTGGAGAAAAAGGTTGCGCTTGACTCAGGCACTTTGGTTCGGGCAAAAAATGATGGCGTTGTAACTTTTGTTGATGCCACTCGCATAGAAATTTTGAGAGAGAAAGGGCACGAAAATTATGAAACCTTAGGGCTTCCTCCGCACGATATTTATGAGCTTCGCAAATTTGAACGCTCAAATCAGGATTCTTGCATAAATCAGAAACCAATTTGCAAAGCAGGCGATAAGATAAAAGCCGGTGATGTTTTGGCAGACGGCGCTTCTACCGATAAAGGCGAGCTTGCACTTGGTAAAAATATTCGCATTGCGTTCTTGCCGTGGCAAGGTTATAACTATGAAGATGCAATAATAATTTCCGAAGAACTCGCAATTAAAGATACCTTCACCTCCATACACATTGAAGAGTATGAAATTGAGGTTAGAGAAACCAAACGCGGCAAAGAAGAAATAACCAGAGATGTTCCGAATGTCAGCGAAAAAGATCGCCATCATTTAGGCGAAGACGGTATTGTTCGCATTGGAATGGAAGTTCGTCCGGGTGATATTTTGGTTGGAAAGGTTACGCCAAAGGGTGAATCTGAATTGACCCCCGAAGAGAAATTGCTCCGCGCAATATTCGGTTCAAAATCCGGTGATGTTAGCGATTCTTCGCTCCGCATTCCGAGTGGCGTAAAAGGCATTGTGGTGGACACTCAGGTGTTTCAGCGCAGAGACAGCCGCTCAAGCACAAAAGAAGAAGAACAGAGACATCGCGAAGAACTTGCCGGTAAAATTCGCGCAATTGCAAAGGAATATGACGAAAAGGTAAAGGCAATAGAAGAATCTCGCAGGCCGGAACTCTCTCGTTTGCTTTTAGATAAAACAAGCGGCAATGTTCGCAACGGTATAACGAATGAAGTTATTATCAGTGCCGATAAAAAATGGACTAAAGAACTTTTAGACAAAACTGATTTTTCACAACTTGCTTCCGGCTCCGTATTTTGCACGGATTCTGCAATTCAAGAAGAAGTTAGCTCCTTGCTCGGCATAACAAATCGCCGCATTGCAGAGCTGAATGACTTGAAGGAAAAAGAAATTGACAAGGTGAACAAAGGCGATGAATTAAAGCCCGGCGTGTTCAAAGTGGTCAAGGTTTATATTGCTAAAAAACGTCGCCTCTCCATAGGTGATAAAATGGCAGGCCGCCACGGAAACAAGGGTGTTGTCGCTAAGATAGTATCCGTTGAAGACATGCCCTTTACCGAAGACGGAAAACCCGTTCAAATACTTTTGAATCCGCTTGGCGTGCCTTCTCGTATGAATGTGGGGCAGGTTTTGGAGGTGCACTTGGGTTGGGCTGCAGCAACGCTTGGTATGCAGGTTGAAACGCCTGTGTTCAATGGAGTTTCTTTTAGCAGCATAGAAGACGAACTCAAAAAAGCCTATATCAAAAATCCCATTGTCAAGATTTCTGAAAATTCTTGGACGGAAGATGAGAAAAAGGAATTCAAAAACAAGCATGGTAAAGATATTCCAAGTGAAGGCATAACCGGAAAAGCAACGCTTTACGACGGTCGCACCGGCGAGCCTTTCTTGAACGATGTCACGATAGGTACCATGTACATGTTAAAACTCAACCACTTGGTTGAAGATAAAATACACGCCCGTTCCACAGGGCCATATGCTCTAGTCACTCAGCAACCTCTTGGCGGAAAATCGCACTTTGGAGGTCAGAGATTTGGAGAAATGGAAGTGTGGGCGCTTGAAGCTTACGGTGCGGCATATACATTGCAAGAATTGCTAACTGTAAAATCAGATGATATTATAGGTAGAAATAAAATTTACGATGCCATAGTTAAGGGTGAAAATCCGCCCGCACCCGGAACGCCGGAAAGCTTCCGTGTATTGGTGCGCGAGTTCCGTTCCTTAGGTTTGGATATTAAAGTTTCGGAGGTAGACAATGCTTGAAGAATTCAACGATTTCACTAAAAGCGTAGCTGAAATTTCCATTCAGTTGGCCAACCCCGATACAATTCGTGATTGGTCTTTCGGCGAGGTAACCAAACCGGAAACAATGAACTATAGGTCTTTCAAACCGGAAAAAGACGGCTTGTTCTGCGAAAGAATTTTCGGACCTTATAAAAATTGGGAATGCAATTGCGGCAAATATAAAAGACAGCGCTTCAAAGGTGTTGTGTGCGATCGTTGCGGAGTTGAGGTCACAACTTCCAAGGTTCGTCGTGAACGTATGGGGCACATTGAGCTTGCCATTCCAATAGCGCATATTTGGTTTTTCAAAAACCAACCGTGCATAATAGGAAATTTGCTGGGCGTTTCTGCTAAAGATTTGGAAAGGGTTATATATTATGAGCAATACATAATTATAGATCCGGGTAATTCCAAATTCAAAAAGAACCAAATAATATCTGAAGACGAATATGAAGATGCAAAAAAAGAAGGCATAAGTTTCGTTGCCGATATGGGCGCCATAGCCATAAGAAAGGTTTTGAGCGAAACCAATTTGAATTTGGAAGAACTTTCCAAAGATTTATCAACGCTGGCAATGGAAAGCGGTTCAAAGAATGTAAAGGCCGAATCTCTTAAAAGGCTCAAATTTGTTGAGGCATTTAAAAATTCCCCTAACAAGCCCGAAGGAATGGTTTTGGACGTTCTTCCGGTTATCCCTCCCGATTTGCGCCCCCTTGTGCAGTTGGATGGCGGTCGCTTTGCAACATCCGATTTGAATGAGTTTTATCGCAGAGTGATTAACCGCAATAATCGTCTTAAAAAACTGATTGATGCACGTGCTCCCGATATTATTTTGCGCAACGAAAAAAGAATGCTGCAAGAAGCTGTGGACAATCTTTTTGACAGCGATCCAAAGGCGAAAAAGAAAGAAAAAATGAAATCCCTCTCTGAGCTTTTAAAAGGTAAGCAGGGGCGTTTCCGCACAAACTTGCTCGGAAAACGTGTGGATTATTCCGGCCGTTCTGTTATAGTTGTTGGTCCTGAACTCAAAATGCACGAGTGCGGACTTCCAAAAAGAATGGCTTTGGAACTTTACAAACCCTTTATTGTTCGTAAAATCATGGGCGAAGAAGGTCTTGCAAATACCGTTCGCCACGCAAAGAAAATTATTGACTCCGAAGATCCGAAAGTATGGGATATAGTTGAACCTATTATCAAAGACCATCCGGTTATGTTAAACCGCGCACCCACTTTGCATCGTTTGGGTATTCAGGCTTTTTATCCAAAGTTGATAGAAGGTTCTGCCATACGTTTGCACCCGCTTGTTTGCGCTGCATTTAACGCAGACTTTGACGGTGACCAAATGGCGGTTCACTTGCCGCTTTCTTTTGAAGCGCAGCTTGAATGCAGAGTTCTTATGCTCTCTTCAAACAATATTTTGCATCCGGCTTCCGGACAACCCATAGCGGTTCCGTCTCAAGATATAGTGCTTGGTCTTTATTATCTTTCAAAACCTCGCCCGAACGTTAAAGGCGAAGGAATGTCTTTTGGCAGCGAACAGGAAGCAATTCAGGCTTATGAAAACGGCATTGTAGATTTGAATGCAATCGTAACTCTGCGCTTGTGCAAGGGTAGCAAACTTTATCGCGGTATTTTTGACTACGATACAAAATGCGAAAACAGAATGGGCGAAGAAGTTTTGGCAAGAGCAGGCGTAAAAGTTGAAAATTTAACGCTCAAGCAAAATAGCCGCATAAAAACCTCAGTCGGAAGAGTTATTTTAAATCAATACATTCCAGATGTTTTGGGTTATGCAGATGACACTTTCAACAAAAAAACAATCGCAAAATCCGTTGATGATTTATACCGTATAAAAGGTAACCATGCAACTGTAGAATACTTGGATTCTTTGAAAGACTTGGGATACAAGTGGGCATCAAAAGCGGGTTCTTCCGTGGCAATAGCCGAAATGGTGATTCCGGAAGAAAAACAAACTCTGCTGGACGAGGCCACTGAAAAAGCGAATAAAATCAGAGACCTCTATGACCAGGGTGCTGTTACAGACGGCGAGCGTTATAACCAAATAATTGATTTGTGGTCTCGCACAACTAACGATGTTGCTCAGAGACAGTGGGACTTGCTTTCAAAAGACAAAGATGGTTTTAACCCCTTGTTTATGATGGCAGATTCCGGTGCGCGTGGTTCGAGAGAACAGATTAAGCAGCTTTCCGGTATGCGTGGTCTTATGCAAAAACCAACCAGGAAAATAGGCGACCATGAGGTTATAGAAAACCCAATTACAAGTTGCTTCCGTGAAGGTTTGAATTCTTTGGAATACTTTATTTCCACGCACGGAGCGCGTAAAGGTTTGTCTGATACCGCTTTGAAAACTGCAGATGCCGGTTATTTAACCCGCCGTTTGGTTGATGTTGCGCAGAACTTGGTTATTACCGAAGAAGATTGCTGCGAAGTTAAAATTGCTTCGGAACGCATTTCCATTGAGCATTACGAGCGCATGAAAGACACCTCCGAAGGACTTAGCTTGTTTACAAAAAGACTGAAAGGTTATGTTGCGGCTAATGATATTTTGAATTCCAGCTCTGAAGAAGTCTTGGTAAAAAGAGGCGAGATTTTGGAGAGAGAAGTTTTGCGCAAGCTGATGTTCGTTGAATTGAAAACCGTTGAGGCTATAAATTACGATCAGCTTTGCAAAAAAACAGTTGGAATGACTTTAGAAAAAACCGTTCAGGGAGAGGATGGAAAACCCATAGTTTCTGCCGGCTCGGTTATAAACAATTCAAGGCTGAAAGAAATAATTGACTCCGGTGTTAGAACATCTATGCACTTGGTGGTTAAAGGCATTGTTCGTGCTGCCTCCAAAGACGGCGATAACGTTGTTCAGGCTTTGGGCGAGCGTATTTTAGGCCGTTTCTCATTAAAAGATATTAAACACCCGGTTACCGATGTTTTGTTGGTTCCAAAAGGTGAAATGGTAGAAGAAGAGCACATTCCTAAAATTTTGGATGCCGGTATAGAAGAAGTTGCGGTGCGTTCCGTGTTAACTTGCAATTCGCCGCTTGGCGTTTGTGCAAGGTGTTATGGTCGAATGCTGGCTTCCGGGCGCTTGGTTGACTTGGGCGAGGCTGTTGGAGTTTTGGCAGCGCAGTCAATTGGTGAGCCGGGTACGCAGCTTACGCTTCGCACGTTCCACATTGGTGGTGCGTCTAGCCGCATAACGGTTGACAATAACAAAAAAGCTTCTGTTGATGGAAAAATTTCTCTTGAAAACAGTGAAGAGATTGAATACAAGGGTTCTCAGGTGGAAATTAGCCGCATGGCAGAACTTGTGCTTATAGATAATAACGGCATAAATCGCGGTCGCTGGCAAATTCCTTATGGCGCATCGCTTCATGTTAAAAACGGTGACCATGTTAAAAAAGATGAACTGCTTTACGAGTGGGATCCTTATAACAACCCGATAATAAGCACAGTCGGCGGCAAAATCCAGCTTTTGGACTTTATAGAAAAAACAACCTATTTGTCTGAAGTTGATGAAACAACCGGCATAGAAACCTGGACAATAATCAACGATAAGAGAGGTCGCAAGCGTGCTTCGATAAATGTTATGCATAATGGCGAGCGCACAGGTCACTTCTTTTTGCCGGACGGTGCAGTGTTAACTGTTCGCGACGGAGATACTATTGTCAGCGGTCAAACTATAGCAAAGTTGCCGCGTTCCGTAGGAAAAACAAAAGATATTACCGGTGGTTTGCCCAGAGTTGCCGAGTTGTTTGAGGCTCGTGAGCCAAAGAACTCCGCAGTGCTTGCTCCCATAGATGGTGCAGTAGCTTTTGGCGCAGAAAAGAGTGCCGGGCAAATAGTGTTAATTAAAGGCGATAAAGCCGAAGAAGAAATTGTGGTTCCGCACGGTAAGCATCTCTCCGTTCATGAGGGAGATAGAGTTCGCAAAGGACAGTCGCTTGCCGAAGGTTCCATAAGCTTAAAGGATATTCTTGAGATTTTGGGCGAAGAAGAATTGCAGAGGCATTTGATAGACGAAATACAATCGGTTTATCGTTTGCAGGCTGTTACAATTTCTGATAAGCATATAGAGTGCATAGTTCGCCAGATGATGAGAAAAGTGACCATAACCGATCCGGGTGAATCCAAGTTCTTAACGGGCGAAGATGTTTCTAGAATAGAGCTTCGCTTGGAGAACAGCAGATTGCAAGAAGAAGGCAAAGCCGAGGCTGAATATGCTCCGTTGCTGCTTGGCATAACCAAAGCGGCTCTTGCAATGGATAGCTTTATAGCGGCAGCTTCTTTCCAAGAAACCACGAAGGTGCTTACCAAAGCCACCATAGCAGGTTCAAAAGACAAGTTGCTGGGCTTAAAGGAAAATGTGATTATGGGTCGCTTGATTCCATCCGGAACCGGTGCTTTGCATTTGCGAAACCTGGAAATAAAGGATTCCGATGTGGTTGAGCCTGCGGCAGAACATTCTCGCAGCCATGCCTTCGCGGATGCCGATTTTGAGGATATAGATGATGAGCTCGAATAAAACAATACTTGCTAACTTAAATGTTTTGGGACAAGGGACATGGGAAAAGCGGAATATAGATCTTCGTTGTCCGGGACATGAATTGCGCAAAATCATGTCCCATATCCCAAATAATGATATTTTGAATATCGCTTGTCCCATATCCCAAGCAAGTAATTCAAAGTTTACTATATTAGAACCTGCATTTAGGAGAATTTAGAGTGCCTACAATTCAACAATTAGTGCGTCTCGGTCGTGAAAAGGTTAAAAACCGTACAACGGCTCCAGCGCTTAAAGCTTGCCCCCAAAAACGCGGCGTTTGCAGCCGTGTTTACACAACAACGCCCAAAAAGCCAAACTCCGCTTTGCGCAAAATCGCTCGTGTGCGACTCAGCAACAAAATGGAAGTTACCGCTTACATACCGGGTGAAGGTCATAACCTGCAAGAGCATTCCATTGTGCTAATCCGCGGCGGTCGTGTTAAAGACGTTCCGGGTGTTCGTTATCACATTATTCGTGGTGCGCTTGATACCCAAGCCGTAAGTGGCCGTAAGCAGGCTCGTTCTCGTTATGGTGTTAAAAAGAAAGCGGCAGCAGCTGCACCAACCAAGGGCAAAAAGTAAGGAGTAATTATGTCTAGAAGAAGAAAATCTATTCATCGTTCAATTTTACCGGATCCTCGCTATAATTCAACTCTGATAACGGAGTTGGTGGGCGTTGTTCTTAAAAAAGGCAAAAAGACCCTAGCTGAGCGCATTGTTTATACTGCGCTTGAGGAGCTGAATAAAAAGGTTCAAGGCTCTGAGACGGTTATGGAAAAATTTGAACAGTGTCTTGAAAATATCAAGCCTCAGGTTGAGGTTAAAACCCGCAGAGTTGGTGGTGCAAACTATCAGGTTCCCATTGAGGTTGCTCCTGAGCGTGCCAAGGCTCTTGCGCTTCGTTGGCTTTTAGTGGCGGCTCGCAAAAGAAACGAGCAGAACATGGCGCTACGTTTAGCGGCTGAACTTGTTGCTGCAAAAAACAATGAAGGCGGTGCGGTTCGCAAAAAAATAGATACTCATAAAATGGCAGAAGCAAACAAGGCCTTTGCGCACTTTAGGTGGTAGGGTTAATAACTCTTTGCCTTTCAAAAGGCTAAGGTATGTTGCTGCGAGCTCAAAAAATACTTCTTGTACTTTTTTCTTCGCTTTGTGCGCAACAGCAGGGATTGACATTTTCCGGTATTTTTGAGTCTGCTGTTTCCACTCGTTACAGCGATTCTTTGTCTTATGGAGTTGAGGAATACGCAAATATTCGTATGCAATCGCGCATTGGGCAAAATGCTACGTTTTTTGGTGCGGTGAATCTTGTTGCGGGCGCGGGAGATTTTGCTTATGACCGTTTAATTGAGCTGGAACGCCTTCACTTTAGGTTAAATGGTGAAACAATAAATTTTGATGGCGGATTGATGCGTTTGCCGTTTGGTTATGGGCAGGTTTGGAATCCGTCTGATTTTATTAATCCTAAAAATCCGCTTTTGCCAAACGCTCGTCCTATAGCTGTTTTAGGGGCTGGGCTTTCTTGGTATCCAACGGATTCTTTTAAATTTATGGAATTCGCTGCCGCTCCTCGCGACTCATCGCAAAATGGGTTGGCAGGTTTTTTGGCAGAGCAGCATTGGGAGCGTGCAAGCCTTCAATTGCTTTATTCTTATGAATTTTCCGGCACGGATACAGAAGATTTTCATCGTGCCGGAATGTCGCTCAAAGCCGATTTGGAACTCAGCTTTATGATAGATATGCTATACACTTTTAACAAAGATGAAAAAAGCAAAGAGGGTCTCGTTTTTAGCGGTGGTTTTGATTATTCCATGTTTAGCGGAAATCTCATTGTTTTAACCGAATATCTTTACAATGGCGGTGAGAATAATTTATATTCCGGGTTCACTTGGCGTTTTTCTGACTATACCAATGCAGGTGCAGCTTTGCTTGCCGGCATAGACGATAACTCTTTTATTCCTATTGCTGTTTTTAACCACGAGCTTTTTCAAGGTGCAAGCTTTAACATAATGGCTCAAAGACCCCTTAATAGCGAGTTGCCTTACGACTTTAACTTGGAAGCCAGACTTAGGTTGAGGTTTTGATTTTCTATATTAAATCCTCAATGTTTTCTAAAACGCCGTTATACTTGATTTTCTTGTGCGCACTTGCCTTTGCGCAATTTACTGATATGCCCCTAACGGCATCAGAAGACAATCGAGTTAGCAGTATAAGCATAGATGGCGCTATATATACAAACACAACTACGCTGAAATCTCGCATACCTTTAAGGGAAAATTCAAGTTATTCCCCCTCCGTTTTGGCAGAGCAAGTGAAAAAATCAATAGAATCCCTCTATGAAACCGGAATGTTTGACAATATTAAAGTTTTAGCCAAATACGGTGAAGGCGGCGCTGTGCACTTGATTTTTGAAGTCACTGAGCAGCCTGCCCTAGACACTCTGCTCATAGAAGGCAACGACGATGTGTCAAAAGACGAACTTAGACTAAAAACACGAATGACAGCAGGTGCGGTTTATAGCAAAAGCGATTTGGAACGAGATAGACAGGCAATTTTGAGCTACTACCGCTCACAAGGATACCTGCTTGCAGAGGCATGGGTAGAAGAAATTCCTGTTGGAGAACATAAAAACAAAGTCATTATACACATTAGCGAAGGCAATAAGGTAAAGGTAGATTCCATTTCCATTTCCGGCAACCATGGAGTGCCTAGGGAAGAGATTATAAGACGCATGCAAACAAAAAGAGATTCGTGGTGGGGCGGCGGTGATTTTAAATTGGATGTTTTTGAGGCAGACAGAGATTCCGTTATAAATGCCGCAAGGCGCCATGGTTTTTTAGATGCGGAGCTTTTAGAATACGAAGCTATCTATTTGCCGGATTCAAGCTGCCGCTTTTATTTGGGGCGCATGGCACGCAGAGGTTCCAGCCTGCAGCTTCTTTACCACCAGTTGAACAAAAACATATCAGACAAAGAAAATCCGTTGCACTCTTTAACCGGAAAGTCCATTGCAATGGCTTCGCATTATTATAGAGAACACAGGTCGCAAATGGGCATACACCAAGCGTTCCCTGTTCCGAATATACAGAACGAGAAACAGGCCGCTGAGGTTTTGAACAATATAATAACCTACGGCGCAATTAGAAAAGAATGGATAAAGAGCCTAAGGGGCAAGGCTTGGAAAGACCCTCGCATAGACAGTCTGCTTGCAATAAAGAAACGCACTGTTTATGAAGAAAAACTTTTGGTTCGTTATTCTTTGGAAGAAACTATTCCTGCGCTTATGCAATATGACAGCGTTAATACTGCAAGCTATGTTCACATAAACATAGACATTAAAGAGGGCAGAAAATATTATGCCGGCAGGGTGCATTTTACAGGGAACGAAGTTTTGCCAACTGCATTCTTGCAGGCGCAGGTTCGTTTGGATAGCGGAAAAGTGTTTAATCATGACCAGTATGATTCCACAAAAAGAGCTATTTTGTCTGCGTATAGAGAAGATGGTTATTTGTTTGTGCAGATTGATGAAACGAGAATTTTTGTGAACGATTCGGTGGTTAATTTAACTTTTGCCTTGCGCGAAGGCTTGCCTGCACAAATACACAAGGTTCATATAAGAGGCAACACAAAAACAAAAGACAAGGTGATTCGCAGAGAAATAAGATTATTCCCGGGCGATACTTATAGGCAATCTCTTTTGGAACGCAGTTTCAGAGATATAATGCAGTTAAATTATTTTGATAGCGTTATGCCGGACGTTCAGCCTGTGGGCGAGCAAGATGTTGATTTGCTTTTTGCTGTTTCTGAGCGCGAAGCCGGCACAGGGCAATTTGGTGCCGGTGCTGCCTATAGCCAAGCAGATGGTTTGGTATTTACGCTTAACCTTTCAATTCCCAATTGTTGTATGGGAGATGGTCAGGCGCTAAATGTAAGTGGTGAATATGGAACTGATAAAAGGAGCGTATCAGCTGGTTTTTCTGAGCCATGGCTTTTTGATACTCCTACAAGAATTGGCGCATCTTTGAATTACTCTTGGTGGAATGGTTATAATGCCCATGATATTACGCGCTATGGTGGTAATGTTTTCTTGGGGCGCAGGCTCACATGGCCGGATGATTATTTTTATGTGCAAGGCGGAATTGGCTGGCAGAGAAATAAACAGGGAGCAAACCCTGAATTTCCGGATGGCAGTCCCAGCCTTGTTCGCTTTACGGGAGACGAAACCAGTCTTGATTTTGTTATAATTAGAGATGATAAAAACCTGCCGATTTTCCCAACCGAAGGTTCGCGGTACATGCTGTCTTCTTCTTGGGCTGTTCCGGATTTCTTGGGTGGAGATTTCAGCTTTTTGCAAACGGAACTTAGCATAAAATGGTGGTTCCCGATTTTACCTGATAAATTGACCCTTGGTATAACAAATGAGTTTGGTGTTATTACCGGAGACGTTTTGCAATACCGCAGGCTTTATCAGATGGGCGGAGCACTTGGTTATAAAGGTTTGATGCGTGGTTATAGACCGGGTTCTTTGGGTGCATACAGGCTTGGGCGCAGCTATCAATATTTTGGCGCGGAATTGACTTGGCCAATTTCGCAGAATCTCTTTTACCTTATACCGATCTTCTTTGATGCAGGTAATGTGTTTGGTGATGTTTACGATTGGAACGAACCGGTTAGCAGAGATATTGGTTCTCCGCTTCGTGAGTGGGATATTTCTTCGCTCAAACGTGATTTTGGATTTGGCTTCCGCATTTTGGTTCCGATGCTCGGCATTATTGGTTTTGATTTTGCATGGCCTCTTGACCCCGGTGAGCATCGCGGTTTTGATGTTCCGGGTATTGGGACAATGGAGTTTAATTTCATAATATCGCAAGGGTTTTAGACAAATGAAGATTGCAGTTATAGGTGGTGCCGGTTATATAGGCTCGCATGTGGCAAGGGAGCTTTTGGATTTTGGTCACGAGGTTTTTGTTTACGATAATTTGAGCAGCGGGTTAAGGCAAAATTTATTTTCAGAGGCAGGTTTTGTTCATGGTGATATTTTGGATGTTCAAAAGCTGGATGATTTTTTTACAAGCGTGAAGCCGGAGGGCATTGTGCATTTGGCGGCATTGAAAGCTGCCGGCGAATCCATGTTGTTGCCCGAAAAATACAGTATTCACAACATTACAGGTTCTTTGAATATTTTGAATGCAGTTTCAAAGCATGGCGTAAAATACATTGTGTTTTCCAGTTCTGCAGCTGTGTATGGCAGCCCGAAATACTTGCCCATGGACGAAAAGCATCCAACCGAACCGGAAAATTATTATGGCTACACAAAACTCGCTATTGAGCAGTATTTGGAGTGGTATGGAAGGTTAAGAGGCATAAAATATGCCGCACTTCGTTATTTTAACGCTGCAGGTTATGATGTTAAGGGCAGAATAAGCGGTTTGGAGCAGAATCCGGCGAATTTGATTCCTATTGTTATGGAAGTTGCTGCCGGTATGCGTAGCTTTGTGAGTGTTTTTGGAAATGATTACGAAACTGAGGACGGCACAGGGGTTAGGGATTATATTCATGTTAGCGACCTGGCTCGCGGCCATAGAATGGCTTTTGACAAGTTGCAAAGCGGGGATAGTTTTGTTGTAAACTTGGGTGTGAACAGCGGAAACAGCGTTTTGGAGGTTGTAAAGGCAACGGAGCGTATTTCCGGCAAAAAAATAGATTACCGAATAACAGGCCGCCGTGCTGGCGATGCCGCAGTTGTTTTGGCAGACCCGGCGCTTGCAAAAGAATTTTTAGGCTGGCAAGCTCAATGCTCCGATTTAGACACCCTACTAGAAACAACTTGGCGTGTGTATAAAAGTGCCCAATGAATAGTTGACAACGCTTTGAAAATTTGCTATATTTAGTGTTACGGCTCTGTAGCTCAGTTGGTAGAGCATCGGACTGAAAATCCGTGTGTCAGCGGTTCAAATCCGCTTGGAGCCATTACCCTTCAGCTGGTTTACTATGCTCAATTTAGAGCCAGAAGGCACAGATTCGGTTATAAACACATTACTACCCAGCACAGAACCTTTGCCTATAATCGTTTTGCCGCCAAAAACAGAAGCCCCAGAGTATATTGTCACATAATCTTCTACCGTAGGGTGTCGTTTTTCCCCTTTTAATGCTTGCCCGCCTCTAGTTGAAAGTGCTCCAAGCGTTACTCCCTGATAAATTTTGACATGCTCGCCTATGATGGTGGTTTCGCCTATAACAATACCCGTTCCGTGGTCTATAAAAAAATAATTGCCGATTTTTGCGCCGGGGTGAATATCTATGCCCGTTGCAGAATGGGCGTGTTCCGTCATTATGCGCGGGAGTTTTGGAATGCCGGCAACATGAAGTTCATGAGCTAGCCTATAAACAGAGATTGCATAGAACCCCGGATAGGAAATTATTATCTCTTCCTTGTCTGTAGCAGCAGGATCGCCGTCATATGCGGCTTCTACGTCTGTAGCAAGGCGCTTTCTTATTTCAGGGAGTTTTGCCAAAAAATCTTTTGCGACCTTTGCCGGCTTGCGACCCGGTAGGCGAAGCATCTGTTTGTTCAATAGCAGTTCAGCTTCTTCTAAAAGCTTGCTCACAGGTTTGTTGCTAAAATAGCCGGGAAACAGCAAATTGCGAAGCGTGTCTATAAGCTTTACCGCCTCATTTTTGCCGGGCAATTTTCCGGGCTTAGGAATGGAGTCTTTTAGCTCGGAATAACTTTTCAAAAGAGCGGAGGCTATACTTTTCATGAGAAGTAATGTAGTTTTTTTTCTACATTACATTTCACGAATGAGACTAGAGGACATAAATTCTCCTGAGGATATAAGAGGAGTTAGCGTACGAGAGTTGGAAGCTTTGGCTGCAGAAATAAGAATTGCTATTCTGAAGCAGGTTTCCATGCATGGCGGGCATTTATCCCCTAATTTGGGAGCGGTTGAACTTTCAATAGCCCTGCATTATGTTTATAATACCCCGGAAGATATTTTGATTTGGGATGTGGGGCACCAAGCCTATGCACATAAACTACTCACCGGGCGCTACGATCGTTTTTTTACAATGAGGCAACGCGGCGGAATTTCCGGCTTTCCAAAAAGAAGTGAAAGTATTTACGATCCCTTTGGAGTTGGACATGCAAGCACGTCTCTTTCTGCAGGGCTGGGTTTTGCCGTTGCAAGCGACTTTGCTCAAAAAGACAATCAAATTGTGGCAGTTATAGGCGACGGTTCTATGACCGGTGGCATGGTTTTTGAAGCATTGAACAATTCAAGGCAAACAAAAAAGAATTTTACCATAGTTCTGAACGATAACAAAATGAGCATAAGCCCGAGCGTGGGCGCATTCTCAAAGTATTTGAGCAAGCTGTCTGTTAAGCACAATCGCTCTTTGGAAGAATTCGGCAAGCTTCTGCGTTCCATTCCGGAACATGTTAGCAGCAAGCTCAAGGGGTTTATAGAAAGCGGTTGGCTGGCTTTTGAAAATATAGTGAACCCAGGTCAGTTTTTCAGAGATTTGAATATACGTTATCTTGGGCCTTTTGATGGGCACAACTTGGAAGAGTTAATAGAAGCGTTTAAAGAAATAAAAGAATTACCCGATATTTGCCTTGTGCATGTTTTAACGCAAAAAGGCAAAGGTTATGAGCTGGCCACCAAAAACCCAACTCGCTGGCACGGTTCGGATCCATTCCATATAGAAGACGGTTCCATAGTCGTAGAAAAACCACAACCAACGCTCACATCTATTTTTGGAAAAACTTTGCTAATCCTTGCAAAACAGAATAAAAAAATAATAGGTATTTCTGCCGCTATGCTGGATGGTTGCGGGTTAGGCATTTTAAAAGAAGATCCCGATACTGCAGACAGAGTCTTTGATGTTGGCATAGCAGAAGAGCATGCGGTGACATTTGCCGCCGGGCTTGCATGCGAAGGGTTCACCCCTGTTGTTGCTATCTACTCCTCATTTTTGCAAAGAGCCTACGACCAAATTATTCACGATGTAGCTTTGCAAAATCTTCCGGTTGTTTTTATTTTAGACAGAGCCGGTCTTGTGGGTTCAGATGGGCCAACTCATCACGGAGCATTTGATTTATCTTATTTGCGTACAATACCCAATATGGTGATTATGGCGCCATCAGATGAAAATGAAATGCGCAACATGATTTATACGGCAACTCAATATAAGCATGGGCCTACAGCGGTGCGCTATCCTAAAGCGGTAACTTTTACAAACGATATTCGCACAGAGTTTTCGGAGTTGCCTGTGGGTAAGTTCCGCACTGTTTCAGAAGGTTCAAAGGTTTTGTTAATAGGTGTTGGTTTTATGCTTGCCAAGTGTCTTGATACCGCTGGTGTTTTGGAGAAAAAAGGCATTAAGCCTACAATAATAGATGCTCGTTTTGTGAAGCCTTTGGATGTTGGAAGCTACAAGGAATTGTTTAAAAAGCATAACCTTGTAGTGACCGTAGAGGATAATACCATAGCCGGCGGTTTTGGTTCGGCTATTGCAGAAATTTTGTCAGAGATGAAAAATCCACCTCGTTTGCTACGTCTTGGGCTTCCGGATGATTTTGTTGAGCAGGGAGAAATTGAGGAGTTGAGAGAAAGCCTCGGACTTTCCGGCAATGGAATTTCAAGCAAAATTTTGGAAATTTTGAAGTAGTTATTCAATCTTATCGCTGATTTTTGACCAGTTCAGAACGCCTTTTCGCATGATATAGATGTATCCTACTTCAAAAATCACCAAGAATATCAACAGAAAAGCGAATAACTCCCAACCGCCGTTCTTAAATTCAATTACAAGCGGCAAAAGAAAGGCTACTTCCAGGTCGAAAACCAAAAAAAGCATTGCTACTATATAATATTTTATGGGAAATCTCTCTGAAGCACTGCCTATTACATTTGAAAGTCCGCATTCGTAGGCATCCGTTTTAACCGTATTTTTGTGTTGAGTTTGGGGTGAAAGCACCCAGTTAGCGAACATCATCCCAAAAGGGACAGCCAAAGCCAGCAGCACAAGCACAAAAATGGGAAAAAATATGTTAAAAGTTTCCATGCTTTGAAAATATAGAAAATGCTAATTTCTATATTCTCTTCTCACATGCGCATAATAACGCTTTTAATATTGATTACAATAAGTCTTTCATTGGCTCGAGAGCAAGACGTTGCCGCACAGCAACGGGCTCTTGACTCTATAAGGCTGGATGTTGAAGCGTTAAAAAGAGTCAGATTGGAAAAAACGAATCAACTGGAAAAAGCTGATGCCATTCGCTACCAAAATCGCAGCATTCAAAATCAAGCACATTTGGAATACCAAAACGAGACTCGTATTTTGGAAGGTAACTATTCGAGGGTCTCCGATAATATATCTCGCATGGCAACAGAGCTAGGCTCGCTTCGTAATTTGGCAACAGAACAAAAGGAAAGAGCCGGAACATCAAAAAACAGTTTGGATAATTTTTACTTGCAAGTTAAGCAAGCTGTAGATAAAAGCATAGAAGAAATTCCGCAAGATTTTCCGGCAAAAAAAGAAGAGCGATTATTGAATTTTGCAAGCAATCCCCCTACCATTGAAACTTTTTTCAACGACAGATTCGACCGATTAGCCCTAACTCAAACCCAAGAACTTTCCGTAAAAAATTCTTACCGCCTGCGACTTGGCACAGTGTTTTTTGCAGATGCTGCTTGGGGGCAAAGCAATGATGTTCAGGCTGTTTTTAGAACCGGTTCTCTTACGGGGAAAATTTTTGACTGGCATAACACTTTTTCAAAAGAACTTTCCACAGATATCAGGCGAACTGTTTTTAATGCGCAGCAAGGCGCAGATATTGCATGGGTTCCCATAGATATTTTGCAAACAAAATCCGTTCTCGGGGCAAGCATGGGGGAAGACATTGCACGCTCTGAAAGGCTTGTGCAATGGTTCAAAGCAGGCGGCATTGTGATGTATCCATTGATATTAGTTGCCTTAGCTGCATTGTTTATGGCTTTGGAGCGTTTTTTTGTTTTTTGGAAACGCGGGCACATTTCAAAGACATTCACAAACAAACTGTATGCCTTGGTAAAAAATAACCAAATTGCAGAGGCAAGGCAGTTATGCAAAAAACAGAAAACCAGTTTGGGTAAAATTTTAGGCTCAATTGTTGAAAATTCCGATAAAGGAAAAGAACAGACATTAAAAACTTTGCAAGAAATATTACTCGCCGAGCAAGCCGGGTTCGACAAACGAATGAGCTTTTTAGCTGCACTTGGAACCATAGCTCCATTGCTCGGACTTTTGGGAACGGTTACCGGAATGATAACATTGTTTCAGGTTATAACTCAAGCCGGCACAAATGATGCCCGTCTTTTGGCAGGCGGAATTTCCGAAGCTTTGATAACAACCGAAACAGGTTTGATAATTGCAATTCCCGTTATGCTAATTCATGGCAAACTGAGCGAAACTCTTAATTTTATCACAACGGAAATCAGAATCCAAAGTTTGACTTTACTGAATATCTTTTGGAAAGATGAGTGATTCTTCCTTCCTTTTGGCAGTCTCCGGCGGTTTAGACAGCATGTGTATGCTGCATTTTTTTGCATGCAAAGATAAGCCGCTCTTCGCAGCTTATGTAAATCACGGAATAAGGCGAGATGTGGTTAAGGACTCCGAATTGGTTAAAAGAAAATGCGAAGAATATAACATACCTTTTTATGAGCTTTCTATAGATCCGAAAATATTTGATGTTAGCGGCAAGGGTGGTTTTGAGGCAATTGCAAGAGAAGCAAGATATAATTTGCTTTTTGAATTAAAAAATAAACTCGGAGCAGATTTTTTGGCAACAGCCCATCACAAAAACGATCAGGCTGAAACGATATTTTTGCGAATAGCAAGGGGAACAGGTTTAAAAGGTTTGCGAGGTATTTTGCCGGAGCGCGAAGACGGCGTTACTCGCCCAATGCTACAGTTCACAAAGCAAGATTTATTGAATTACGCTGAGCAAAATAAAATTGAATGGCGGGAAGATTCTACTAATAAAAGCGTTGAGTACTTTCGAAATAAGGTTCGTTTGCAAGTTTTGCCGAGCATTGAAAGTGAATGCGAAGGCACAATAAATAGCCTGGCGCACATAGCGGAACTTTCCCAAAAAATCTACCCGAAAGCGATTAAGATTTTAGATTCGTATTTCAAGCCTTTTTTGGTATCTGAAAGCAAAGGAACCGTGCTTTTGAAATATTTTTATTTGCCGCCGATGCAAGGTTATGGCGAGCTTTTTAAAATGTGGCTTGCACACAAGGGCATAAGCTGGGAAGAAACAAATGAGGATGCCAAATTTTATGAAAAATTGCAAAAAAAAGATTCTTTTAGGTTTCGTTTAGGAAAAGTGCATTTTGAGCGGAAAAAAGGTCTTTTGCGGGTGTGCGGTTGCATTTTTTATAACCGTTAAGAGTTACGGTTCTGCCTCTTGGGGTGCGAGCTAAAAACCCTTTTTGAATTAAATAAGGTTCGTAAACTTCTTCTATGGTATTGGGCTCTTCGCCAATTGCTGCTCCTATTGTGCTTAACCCAACAGGTCCGCCATTGTGATTGTCTATTATGCACTCCAAAATTCGCCTATCCATTAAGTCTAAACCATCTGAATCTATGGAGAGCATTTGCAAAGTTTTTTCCGCTATTTGAGCAGTGATTTTGCCATCGCCTCTAACTTGAGCAACATCTCTGCATCTGCGCAAAACCCTGTTTGCAATTCGCGGAGTTCCGCGGCAACGAGAGGCCAAAAGAACAGCGGCTTCTTGTTCAATTTCCACTTGTAAAATTTTGGCAGACCTGTTTATAATAGCCAAAAGCTCCTTTGGAGAATAAAGTTCCAGCCTGAATAATAACCCAAAACGGTCTCTTAAAGGGCTTGTCAAAAGACCGCTTCTAGTGGTTGCTCCAACAAGAGTAAAGGGGCGGAGCGGCAAATTAACGCTCCTCGCTCCGGGTCCGGAATCCAACATTATATCTAATCTGAAATCTTCCATAGCAGGGTAGAGGTATTCTTCAATAACCCGCCCCATGCGATGAATTTCGTCTATAAACAGTATATCGCCGTGTTGCAAATTTGTGAGCAAACCGGCCAAATCGCTTGGTTTTTCCAAAACCGGCCCGCTGGTGATATGAATTTGAACGCCCATTTCTTGCGCAATTATTCCGGCAAGCGTTGTTTTTCCTAGTCCGGGTGGTCCGGAAAATAAACAATGGTCTAAAGCGTCTTTCCTTTTATTTGCAGCTTCTATTGCAATTGAAAGGCTCTCTTTCAAGGCTTCTTGCCCTGTAAAATCTGCCAGTGAAAGTGGCCGCAAACTTTGCTCAGTAGCCGCTTCCTCTTCCGATTCATTTTCTGGAGATACGGGACGCATTTATGAGGAATGTAGAAATTTTGCAAATAGTCATTTTCATCCAACATTCACCTTCTTGCCCTTAACCTCCCTCACAAATCTTGGAACCAGGTAACCGGGCAGCAGTTCTTTTAGGTTTTTGAAAATAATTTTGGCTTTGTGCAAGGGAACTTCAAAATGAGCTGTACCCTGTGCTTTATCTAAGCTGTGCAAATAATATGGCAAAACTCGTTGCGAGAACAGTTTTTCGGAAAGTTCTGCCAAGATTTTTGCATCATCATTAATTCCCCTCAAAAGCACGCTTTGATTTAAAACAATAACACCATTCTTTGCCAAGCGGGCAAAAATTTTTTCAGATTTTTTGTCCAGCTCATTCGGATGATTTACATGAACAACAAAAACCAAATTAGGAAGCTCAAGCAAAGACCACAGAGCAGGAGTGAATCTTGCGGGCATGGCTATGGGCATTCTGCTGTGAATGCGAATTTTTAAATGTTTAGGGATAACGCTAAAAAGCGTTTGCAGTTCGGTGTTTTTTAACATCAAAGGGTCGCCGCCGCTTAAAATCACTTCTTTTATGCTTTTGTCTTTTTTCAATATTTCTGTCAACTTGCTTGGTAAATCATATTTTTTTTGCCTAATATTTCTCCTGAAACAAAACCTGCAATGAATTGCGCATTCATCGCTTGCCAAAACCAGCAAGCGGCTCTTGTATTTTTGCAAAATTCCGCAAGCAATTTCGACTTCAGTTTCATCAAGCGGGTCTTTTTTAAATCCTTTGCAATTAATATTTTCTTTTGCAGAAAATTCAACTTGCCTTCTCAAAGGGCAATTATCTGTGCCAAGCTTAGAAGCATAGTGAGCTGAAATTTTTTGCGAAAAAAACATTTCTAATCCCTAACGGGAAGTTCTGCTAGAATTTTTGCGGCATTTATCACATTTTCAGTTTTCTCATCGCTGAGCAAAAGACCGTCTTTTAGCTTAATGGTTCGGCTGCAAAGACCTGTGAGTTCCGGATTGTGCGTTACAAAAACAATGGTTTTTCCTTTGCTGTTTAATTCTTGAAGCAAAGCCATAATTTCATAGCCTGTGCGTTCGTCTAAAGCTCCGGTTGGCTCGTCTGCCAAAATCATAACAGGATCGTTCACCAAGGCCCTTGCAATGGCAACCCTCTGTTGCTGGCCGCCGGAAAGCTGGCTCTGAAGATGGTCATAACGATTTGCAAGTCCAACTTTTTCAAGGCATTCCATTGCTCTTGCTCTGCGTTCTTTTGCAGAAATTTCAGAATTATAAAGTAGGGGCAATTCAACTTGTTCCACAGCGCTGGTGCGTGGCAAAAGCTGAAAATTCTGAAACACATAACCTATTTTTCTATTTCTCAATTTTGAAAGCGTGTCTCTTTTTAATTTGTGCGTAGGTTCGCCATCTAAAATATATTCACCGCTTGTTGGTTTATCTAACAAACCAATTGTGTATAGCAAGGTTGATTTTCCACAACCGCTTGGTCCCATTATAGCTACAAATTCACCCGCAGAAACAGAAAAGCTAACGCCACGCAATGCTTGCACAGTTTCTGCTCCCATAATAAAAGCACGTTTTACATTTCGAATTTCCAAAATAGTGCTGCTCACAAAACACCCATAATTTCTATGATAGTTTCTCTGACTACTCCGGTAGTTTGATTTACAATGGTAGAAAGAACTCTGCGAGATTCCGGAGTGTTTATGGTGCCAAGAGCAAGAGCAGCCTCTCTGGCAATAGATTCGTTTGAGCTATCTATGACTATGCTACCCAAGGGTTCCAAAAACATTGTATCCGGAAAATGACTCATCATGCGGATTGCCGTAACTCTATTCTCTTGCGGCAGTTCCGTGTTTTTTGCCGTTCTAATAACAAAATTTTTTGCAGCAGTTCCATTCTCCATAAAAATCTGTTCTTTGGCAATTAAAGAATCCAAACTTAATTCATGGGATTTATAAGCCTCTACAATAGCTAAAAAGTTTGCTTGCAAGTTTTGCTCAAAACTGCTATTTGGGTTTGGCTCTGCGCCGTGATAAAGCATTTCAAGCCGGTCTATTCTTTTGCGCATAAATGATAAATCTTTTTCATGCATAGCGAGTTGCTTTCTGAGGCTATCTGTTTCGGCTTTTTGGCTTTGCAATTTGGATAATCCATCGTTAATAGTAATGGACGCATAAACTCCGGGTGAGCGATACGCAGAGTTTGCACCCTCTCTTTTGGTTCTAAATGTAAAGTCCCCGTCTTCTGTGAGCAGGTATCTGTAAAATTCAGTTGCGCCCGCACTGAGTTGCAAAGCCTTTACCGGCCTTAAGGATGCACCAACATTATGGCGCGAGCTTCCATGCCGAAAAAAACCTTCATAAAAAATGCTAATTTTTTGCGAGATTATGTTTTGCTCATAACCCCAAAATGGCGCAACGGCATCTGATTCCATGGTAGGGAAGGCTGACACTCCGCCTAAAAGCCTCCACCACTTGCTACCCCATTCTGCAACAGTGTAAAATTCTCCGGTTTGCTGTTTGCGAGCGCTTTTGGGTACTGAGTAAAAATAAGCCTCTGGACTTTCTACAAATGCTCTTGCTCCAAGCGCAACAGCAGGAATTGCTCCATAAGCCTGATTAACTTGGCTTTTTATATCCAAAGAAACCGTGCTTCCAAACTGAACGCCAAAGTCTATGAAATTGGGAAGCCCAAAGCGTGCCGAAGTCACAAACGGGTATCTATCGCACATACCTTTTTCAGGGCAGGCAGTTTGGTGGTAGCCAATGGTTCCCTTTACTTGAAAGGCTTTGTTATCCAAAGCTTGAGCGCTTGGCACAACCAAAAAACTACCGTTGCTACCTATAGCAAAAGCCACTTGCGACAGCAAAATTAAAAACGCTAATATGATTCTTTTTACAGACACTGGGAGTAAAATAGAAAAATTATTTATCCATTCAGAGAGCTAACAATTCGCATGAATGATTTTTTTTACCCTATCCACATACAAATGCTCCTTCAAAATATGCTCCTTTGCATTTTTGACAATCTCGTTTTTTGCCGTTGGATTTTTTAGATAAAATTTTGCAAACTCAGCGTATTCTTCGGGGGAGCCGGCTGCGCAAACAGCATTTTTGGGGAATAACTCAAACAAATCGCTTTGGGCATCATTAATAACAAAACGATCGCAAAGGGGAATGTCAAAAACTCTTTGATTAACTGCGCTCGGCATTTGACAGCTGGTTATGTTTATATGAATATTTCCCCGTAAGTAATGCAAACACAAACCCTTGCGATAATCTATGTCCGGCAAAGTTTTGACATTGCTCCCAAACATTGCTTTCCATCCCTCCGCATCACCCGCAAACTGCAAACCCAACTCCAACAGGGGTAGCAAACACAAACGTCGCTTTTCACTGCTCGCCAAATGAATGCAATAACTTGCAAACCACGCTTCGTCCTTGTCATCGCCCGGAACCTGCTCTGCGCTCATGCCGCCCGTTAAAATTTGAAACGCCGTGTTATGCGCTATGGGTAAAGCCTCTTCTTTGTTATATGGAATGCGTTTCCAAATTTTATCCAAAAAGTCACCCGCCATTGCTGAACCGGTGAACATCAATTCATAAACAGTTTTTTGATTTTGCGGATAAAACAGGTGTGAATCACCTGCAAGCGGCAGCCATTCCGCTCCGGCAAAACCCTTTTCTTTCAGCCAAGGAATATAAGCTCGCTCCCAAGTCCATGCAAATATATTTTTGCACTGCGCTTCGCTGAGCAGGCAAGCTATGGGGCGAGGGTCATCAACAAACCAAATGTGAACCGGCACGGAAAATCTGCGGCAAACATTCAGCAAAATTCCTTCGGAGTCAATGCCCTTAGCGTTCACGCAAAGCACAAGGCGCGGCATACTTTTCTGAAATTGCTCCATGAGCAAAGATTCCAGCAAAGCCGGATTCTCACTCTCTTGCGGCAAAGTAACATAAGGAACTTGCAACTCTTTCAGAGCATTGAGAATTTCTTGTTGCAAAAAATGCGAACCAAAGGGGATAGCGAAGGGTTTAGGGTATGGGGTATGGGGAATACTCGCCTTTGGCGATTCACCAGCGAAATGTTCAGCGGGAAGGGTGTTAGGGTATAGGGTACGTGGTATAATTTTTTTCAGCACATCTTCAGCGTTGTTTTCGCAATATCTTGCGGCGGCGGGGTGGCGGATTATGGTTATTTTATTGGTTTTTAAAATGTCTGTGAATTGGGATAGGTCTTCGTTGAACAGGGCAGTGGGCAAACCCGTTAGTTTTTCTTGGACAATGCTCAGGTTTTCTGCAAAGGCATCGCAAAGAATTATTAGAGGGACTTTGTTTTTTGGAATGTTTTTTAAAAACTCCAAATGATAACCCAAGCCTGTACCCAAGGCAAAGACTATACCATCAATTGATTTTGGTCTGAACCAGTCTCTTTCCTGTTCCGGTCTTATTGCGCTGTGCAAAAGCCGTTCAAAATTTGCTCCGTAAATGCGAGCACTTAATTCACCGGAAGCGGCTCTGAAATGCTCGCATCGCATTTTATTTAACCGCTACTTCAGCGGCAGAAGCACCTTTATATTCGTTTGCTTTTCCTTGATGCTTTGAAAGTTGCGCTCTTATTTTTGCAATAGCCGTATCCAAGGCTTTGCCAAAATTTTCTTCTTCTGCCGTAGCAGCAAACACGCTGCCCTTTATATTGGCGGTTATATCAACCTTGCGTTTAAGCTCGGCGCCGCTTACAATTTTTGAAATGCCTTCTATCACTACGGAAACATCGGTAATATTATGGAAAATACTTTCCAGTTTGCCGATTTCGCTTTGGATAACAGGCTGGAATTTTGACGCTGGCTCCTCAAGGTGCCTAACGGTAACGTTAATGGGAATATTGCTCATAACGGAGAATTTAGAAAATGAAAATTTTCCCTCGCTGCAACCGCCTTACGTGCCACTCAATGTTTGGGTATAGGGTATGGGGTATGGGGTATGGGGTATAGGGTATAGGGTATAGGCAATGCAAAAAAACATTGTTTTTAAGCAGATTTAGCCGTTTATTTGTGCCGTCCCCATACCCCACACCCCATACCCAAGCGGGTTAATCAGCGTTTACTATATTCATTATATTAACCGTCTCAAAATAGGAGCACCTATGAATAAGTTCAAGCTAATTCTTTTGGCGGTAAGCATAATGCTTGCCTTTGCATTCACAATTTCTTGCTCCGGCGACGGCAATAATGGAGTAAACTGATGGGTAGTTAAAATCCCAATTTCCTTTTTTACCGCTTTTGGTTATTGCCATGCAAATTGTCTGAACCCTGATTTTCATGATTTAAGGATTAAAATGAATTGTAATACGGAATGTTTTTTTATGAATTTATTTTTAACATCAAGTAAATCCTTTAATCAAGTGAATCGAGGTTCAGACAAAGGAAAAACATTGAGCATCACAATGAGCGGCTCTTTGTCTTTTTCGTTGGCAAATGTTTTTTTGAACGGCATATCCACCATTAAATCGGCGTAATACCCTGCGTCAGCTTCTGTATTAACATCAGCATCCATATCTTTTTCGACCATAACTGGTTCTCCTTTTTTTGGTTGTACACTCTGTTAGACGGAAAAAACGGGAAAAATAATTTTAAAAATGCAAAAAAAATGCATCTTATTCGGCATTTCCTATGCCTCACCCCTTCGGGGCCAGCTTTTAGCTGTTCGCCTAATGGCACTTCCTGTGCCCGGCGTGCAACTATCTGTTGTCATTTTCTGTGGTTTTGGGTTAATTTCGTCGTTTTATTTGATAATTGTAAAAATAATGGTTCCCACGTTGCACAAAATGCACAATTTAATCCAGGTCCAATGTGTAGGGGCAGTACTTATGTGTCTGCCCTTGTGCAAATGTAACGGGCGGTTGCAGCGAGGACAGCCCCCCGTTCCAAATCTAAACGCTCCCACCTCAAAAATTGTTCCAAATTTGAACATTCTCACCCCATACCCCACACCCCATACCCTATACCCCTTGATTTTAGCGGCAATCCAGCCTCTGGCACGCATTTTGCCCTATACACAGTATGCAAGAATTTTCAAAACAATCAGAGCGAGTTTTAGCCAAGTCTCAGGAGATACAAGACAAGGCGAGCCATGGCGAATGGGATACCTCACACTTGGCAGCGGCCTTATTGGACAATCCGGATGGCAGATTGAAAAATTTGTTCAAAGCGAAAAATGCCAAAACACAGGAAATGCGCTTGGCGGTTCAAAAAATTTTGGACAAATTGCCACGCATTGTTGAGAGCACAGACCACAGTAATCGTGCGAGTAGCGATTTGTCCAATGTACTCAGAGCCGCTGTGAAACTTGTGCGCTCTGAGCAAGGGAGTTCGGCGGAACCCGGGCATTTGTTGGTTACTTTAATGAAGCATTCCGGTGATAAACAGCTTGTTGCAATTTTTGAAAATGCGCTCGGCAATGCAGAAACGGTTCGCACTTGGCTTTCTGACCCAATGAGCGCGGCGGCCGTTGCAAAAGAAGACTCCGCTTTGAATAAGTTTGGCAAAGAGTTGGTTTCCCTTGCCGCCGAAGGCAAGTTAGACCCAGTGATTGGGCGCGAAGAGGAAATTCGCAGAGTTATCCGCATTTTGGCTCGCAAAACAAAAAACAACCCGGTGCTTGTAGGCGAACCTGGCACGGGAAAAACCGCGATTGTAGAGGGCTTGGCACACCGAATTCACAAAAACGATGTTCCGGACGCACTCAAAAATAAGAAAATATTTTCGCTTGATTTGTCTGCTTTAATTGCCGGTGCAAAATATCAGGGTGAATTTGAAGAACGTTTAAAAGCTGTTTTAGACGAATTGGAACAGGAGCAAGATACGCTTTTATTTATAGACGAAATTCACAATATAGTTGGCGCAGGCAAAACGCAAGGCAGCATGGACTTGGGCAATATGCTAAAACCCGGGCTTGCTCGCGGCGAATTGCATTGCATTGGCGCAACCACAACCGCAGAATATCGCAAATACATTGAAAAAGATGCCGCTCTTGAACGGCGTTTTCAGCCCGTGCCGGTTAGCGAACCGAGCCAAGAAGAAGCGCTTTCCATTTTGCGTGGCATAAAAGAAAGCTTCGACGCTCACCACGGGGTTCGCATTCAAGACAACGCTTTGGTTGCCGCTGTGCAGCTTTCCAGCCGTTATATTTCCGATCGTTTTTTGCCGGACAAGGCCGTTGATTTAATAGACGAAGCGGCAAGCATGGTAAAAACACAACTAGACACCGTGCCGGAAAGTTTAGACACTTTGCAAAGGCGGCAGCTCCAACTTCGCATTGAAGAAAAAGCACTTGGAATGGAAAACGATACCGCTTCAAAGGAACGCTTGAAAGAGTTGCAAGAAGAATTAAAGGGCGTTGATTTGGAGGTTAAGGAGGAGCAGGAACATTGGCAGCAAAAAAGGCTTCGCTTTGAAACCTTGAAAAATGCACAAGCCGAGCTTCGTGCCGCAAAAGAAGAAATGGAGCGTGCGGAAGCATCTTACCAACTGGAGCGTGCTGCCGAATTGAAGTATAATAAAATTCCGCTTCTTCAAAAAACAGCAGAGGATTTAGAAACTGCTCTTTGCACAAATGATCCTAACGAGGTTTCGGAGGTTGTAAAGGAAGAGAATATAGCGCAAGTTGTTAGCAACTGGACAGGTATTCCTATTTCTCGTTTGCGGGAGGGTGAGCGTGAAAAACTTTTGAATTTGGAAGAAAGGTTGCATAAGCGTTTGATTGGGCAAAGCGAGGCGGTGGCTGAGGTTTCGCTTGCGATTTTGCGCAACAAAAGCGGGCTTTCAAGAGAGAACGCTCCCATTGGCAGTTTTCTTTTTCTTGGTCCCACAGGCGTTGGAAAAACCGAGCTTGCTCGTGCTCTTGCCGCCGAGCTTTTTGACGATGAGCATGCAATGCTTCGTTTTGATATGAGCGAGTATATGGAAAAGCATAGCGTTGCGCGCTTGATAGGCGCACCTCCGGGTTATGTTGGTTACGATGAGGGTGGCCAGCTAACGGAAGCGGTGAGAACACATCCCTATGCCGTGCTGCTTTTTGACGAGGTGGAAAAGGCTCACCCTGATGTTTTCAACGCCATGCTGCAAGTGCTTGATGAGGGGCATTTAACCGATGGCAAGGGCAGAAAGGTGAATTTCAAAAACACTTTGATTTTGATGACATCAAATTTGCCGGAAAAGGAACTGAAAACATTTTTCCGCCCGGAATTTTTGAATCGTTTGGATAATACTTTATTGTTCAAGCCTCTGGAAAAAAATGAACTGGTTCAAATTGCACAAATCAAGCTCAAGGCTTTGGCAAAGCGTTTGGCTGCTCAAAGAATTGAAGTCAAATTTTCGCCTTCTGTTGCCGAGAACATTGTGGAGCAATCTTATGACCCTCAATACGGAGCACGGCCAATTCAGCGTT
Source organism: Candidatus Fibrimonadaceae bacterium (assembly GCA_031286305.1). GTDB lineage: Bacteria > Fibrobacterota > Fibrobacteria > Fibrobacterales > Fibrobacteraceae > Fibrimonas. The sequence goes on from JAITUM010000203.1 coordinate 33,126, forward strand.
ATATTCAAAAACACTTGGAGTCAAGGCTTTCACGGCAGATTATTAGCGGGGAGATAAAGGCGGATTCTGAAATTACGGTGGATTGAAAGGATGTGGAGTGGAGAATGATGGGGGTGTCTGGCTAACGTTACGGGTCTAATTTGGGTTGCCTTCACAGGCAACATTTGAGTAGTGCGTTTCGGAACAGAAACAGTGTGCCTTTAAGCTGAATTATTTTGTATATTATCTATAATGGGTATAGAGCCGTTGGCTGCCGAATGGCTCATAAGCAAATACTTTTCCAAAGAACAGGGAGGAATGTTATGAGAAAAGGATCGTTAGCAGAATTCGCTCCACTTGATGATATCGGCTTTATCGGTATCCCAAATTACAGATTAACGCCGGAAGATGTTACGATATTCGCTAAAAAGGGTGAAGAAGCGAGGATACGGTATTTTGAGGCAAAAGCCCAAGAAGCAAGGGAAAGATTAGCGGCTTATGCTTAGCAAACTGGTTCATGACCCTCAATACGGAGCGCGCCCAATTCAGCGTTATATTCAAAAACACTTGGAGTCAAGGCGTTGGAAAATCAGCTGCCAGAGATGGGATACTCTACAATATTTGTCAGTTTTGAAGGTGTAAGCGACGGAGTATTTGAAGCAGAAGCCAACTTTTGCCAAGGGATTCTTAATGTATGCTCAAAATATTTCATAGAGAAAAATTTACCAGACTCTGAAGTCTGGGTTGATAGCTCGGTTACGACTTTTGATTTGCTGGATACTTTTTTAAACAAAACTTGCGAAAATAAGAAAATAGTTTTAATGATAGACGAAGTTGATAAAACTTCCAATAATTTCATATTTTTAAAATTCTTAGGACTGCTCAGAGATAAATATTTAAAAAGAGGCAGAGGCGCAGGAACCACATTCCAGAGCGTTATTTTGGCGGGTGTTTATTGTCTGAACCTTGATTCACATGATTCAAGGATTAACAGGATATTCGAAAATATCGCAGAAAAATCGGGAAAGTCGGATAATCGGGGGTATCGGGGTTCTGACTTCAAAGTTGATATGTCTCTCAATGAAAAAGAAATAGCTCCTATGCTCACAGAATACGAAAAGGAACATAACACAGGCATGGATATAGAGGCTATTCCTAAGGAAATCAGAGCTTATACTAATGGTTACCCCTACCTAGTTTCCAGAATTTGCCAATGCATAGAGAGTGAACTAGAACGAGACTGGACGCATAACGGAATTTTGAATGCGATAAAAATAATACTTGTAGAGCAAAGCACTTTATTTGACGATATAGCCAAAAATATAAAAAGCAATCCCGATTTAAAAGAATTGCTTAGAGAATTAACGGTTGGAAAAAGGATGCGTTCTTACAACGTTGACAATGACACAATACAATTGGCTTTGACTTTTGGAATAATTGAAAATAGAAGCGGTTTGGTAGCCATACATAACCGGATTTTTGAGGTAAGGATTACGAATTATTTTATTTCAGAAAGAGAAGAGGTGGAATGCAGAGCGATATCAAGTTCATTAATCAATATGGTAAGAGATAAAGATAATTTTGATATGCCGTTTTTTTTGGAAAAATTTGCAAATCATTACTACGAAATATACAACAATAAAGACATCAAATTTTTGGAAAGGGAATGTCGTTTGCTTTTTGTAACATATTTGAAGCCATATATAAACGGCGCTGGTAATTATTATTTGGAAAGCGAGATTCGCAATTCAGAAAGAACGGATGTAATTATCGATTATGGCAGCGAGCAATTTATTGTGGAACTAAAATTATGGTATGGCGAAGTTGCGCATGAAAATGCTTTGGATCAGATTGCGAATTATTTGGATAGTAAAAATAAAGATATTGGCTATTTGCTCACATTTGATTTCAGAAAAGAACAGAATGTAGGCAAGCCGCAAATTAGGTGGGTTGAACATAGGGGTAAGAAAATTTTGGATGTGATGGTGGGGGTTTGACAAGCGAATCAGTTTGCACAAGCGAAGGCGGCACCGTTGTAAACCTATCTCAGTGCGAAGAATTTGATGCTCATGTTTATAACTGTTACTGAGCTACTGTATATAATTTTGCGAATCTAGGAAAAATACATATTCAGGAATAATGCTTTGGTATCTTGCACATTTTATTTGAAATTCTTTTAACTTACCGTTATCTACATGTTTCATGCATTCTAAGAATTCAGCTTCTTTTTGTTTGATTGAAAGAAGTGTCCAGCTATATATTTTTTCTGGACTCCAATGAGATAAAGCTTCGAAAAATCCTTCTAAATACTTAATAAATTCTACTATTCCTTTTTCTTTTTGGAAATGGTATAACACTGCCCATGTATCAGGATTGTTTTTATAGAAATTTTCTATTTCACAGATATAATTTTCTATGAAATTTTTCTTTTTATTTTCATCATGAAAATATGTATCTATAGCGTGTTTTAGTTCTAAATCTGAATCAAAATTTGATTTTAATTCTGCTTGTATTCTTTTTCGTTTTGAATCTTCTATAAAAATCATTATGTCTTCTCCAATTATTTTCCAAGCGATTTTAAAATATGTCATTAAAAGCCATTTGAAAAAATTGCGTATATAAGTAAAATACTTTATAGTTACTATGACAATTATAATACCAGCTATAACGATTGCTATAATTAGTTTGAATTCTAAAATATTTTCAAGCAAGTTTTTGCTCCAATCAAAATTTATATAACCAATAATGCCTGTAATAGTCGTGACAATAGCGGATAGAACTATTATGGTTTCCTTTATTTTTCTCATATTATTCCTTCTTTCCCTTTTGTTAACCCTGCCAAAACTTGAGAACGCGGTTTTGGCAAGGTTCGCACCACTACGGTGCTATTTATCAACAGTTTAGTTGCAAGAATCCCAGCTAATGCTTTTAAGCGTTAAAGTTCCTGTTTGAGTTGTAATATAACCATTATAGCCATTCTCAATAGTCGCAAGCGGTGCTTCGCCTTGTATTTGCATCCCAATGGAATTCTGCTTTGCTCCTGCCAATGTTCTTATAATTCCCCATCCTAAACCTTGCTGAAATTCATCGAAACGGAATAATCTTTTAGCCATGCTTGTTTGTTTTGGAAGTGGAACTTTAAATTCGTTGTCTTCCGTGAATCCGCCTGTGGCTATTTTCATATAAAAATCACCGCCACCGGTAAGAGAATACTCCAAGCACACACCTGTATGGGAACCCCAAACATCAGCGGCAATCGCTCCACCTTCTTTCCATGCAAAACCAATTCCTGCATAAGCGTATTCAAAGCCACTTGGGTCTAATGAGAAATTAGCTCCCCCATCCCATTCTGCAACATCATTCATTGGGCGATATGCATTATCAGTTACATCGCGGAATAGTATGCTGGAATATCCATCGTTAGCAGTTTGGTCATCGTAACCGTACCATCCACCACCAGTTGAAATTCCAAAGCCCATTGACAAATCCCAAAGCAATGAGGGGTTCGTTGAAGTTGTAATATTTCCAGAAGAGACCGTACTTGGTTTATCCTCTTCTTTATAGTATTTGAGTACAATGGTAACTAAACCGTGCCCACCTTCTCTTCCATTGTTAATAGAATAACCGCCACTTCCGCCGCCACCTTTTTCCGCTTGTCTAATGCTACCGCTTAAAGGACGCTCTCCGCCCAAGCCGCCGCCAAAAGTAGTAACAGTTCCAGTATTAGTTATTGATGCTGCTTTTCCTCCAGTACTCAACTTAGATATTTGCCAGTCTCCAGGAGTTCCTGCACTACCATTAGCTATTTTTCCATCTCCCATATAGCGAGGAATAGAAGTAGTACCAACTTTATTGGTAGGTAAATCACTATTGCTACCGGTACCACCAGTTCCTCCTGGTGTTGTAGGAGACACTCCGCCACCCGGAAAACCTCCCTTTGCTAAAATTCTTGCGCCTTTATAAACCACTTTTGAGTCTCCTCCACGGCCTCCGTTACCGCCAGAATGTTGACCTGATATTTTTTGGTTAATTGCAGTACCAAATACTCCACCTTTGCCTATAACTATAGAATCTAGAATAACGGGTTGTCCTTTTGTTAAACCTAAATTACTTAATCTTGCATAAGTTGCGGCTCCACCGCCACCAGCGCCACCAGTTCCTGTATAGCTTACTAAATCACAAAAAAGGAGAAGTGTACAATCTTCATAATAAGTCCCATTGCCTCCTTGGCCGCCGCCACCAGCTCCGAGTACGTAAATTTCCATTTCCACATAAGTGCATTCAGGACAACCGCCACCAACAGAGTAATTTGTGCCTAAACCGTATCCTGAAGTTGAAGGAGGTATTATAATTTTAGTTTCAAACATTCTTCCTTTTGGGAATTTCATTCCCTCTGTTTGCACTAGTTGGTTGAATGCGTTTTGCAAGGCCGTTGCTTTGGCGGTTTCACCTGCTGCTGTTGCCAAAGTCCACACGGGTATTAAACTTTGATCAAAATTGCCTATGCCTGCAATTTGAATGTTATTTGCATTATTTAATGAACTTATCCAATTGCTGTATGCAGATTTTGTAAGTTGAGCAAATGTAGTTGCAGATAAAAGTGTGCCACCATAAGTTTTATAATTAAAACTTGTGCTTGCAGATTCTTCTTCTATCTTTTCTTCTGTTCCTACGCTTACACCACCTGAAACCACTTTATAACTAGCCTCAATAGCTTTATCAACCTTCTCTCTGCCTGCAAATTTTGTGCCATAGTATGTATAATTTGCTTCCAAATAACCGCCCTTTTTGTACCTAATAAAAGTATGCGTTCCATATTGGCTAAGAATTTGCTCTGGCGTTTTGCTCTTCAAATCATTAATAAATTCATCGGTTAAATATTGCGATAAATTTTGTGTGGGCGTGTTTATCCAGTCTTCTTTTTTATAGTTGTAAGACATTAATTGAGCGTAATAAACTTGGTTGTTTACTTCTTCTTGTTTTTCTGTTGCAAATTTAGCATTAACACCTCCAACAAAGAAATTTGCACCTACATTAAGTTGGTCATTTCTACCTTTGTAAAGCTTTGTTATGCTGCTATCCGTTGTAAGGTAAAAGTTTCCTTCGGTTATAGGGTCAAATTTTAATACACCTGCTTGGCATAATTTATCTTGGTCTAAAATTGGGTTGGTTTTTTTAACTTCGTCGTTGTTTATGTATGCACTTCTTATTACATCATACCCCATACCTAAAAGGTGAGATTCACACACTATTTTAGAGCTAGACGAACTAGGAACAGAAGAGCTGCTAGAGGTGCCGGCTTCACCTGCGGAACTTGAAGAGCCTGCGGAGCCGGTGGTTGAGCTTGATACGCCAACTTTATCTTCAACAACTCCATTAACACAATTTTGATAAGCAGAATAATAATCTTTTCCTGCGCATTTGCCTATCAACTCACCAGCTTCGCAACGAAAAATATTAGAATCATATTCTTCACCAGCACACAACGAAGAGCCTGAATTGGAACTCGGTTCTGTGGTAGCATTGTTACTGTCGCTACTGCAAGCGAAAAGTGTGAAAACCATAGCAAACAAAAGGCTTGCCACCACAATAAGTTTTGAAAATTTGACTTTCATTGCATTACTCCTATTTTTCCCATTTTGTTGCCACACCAAACCCCTAGGGAGACGAAATTCGGGCAGACGCTCAATGCTATTTATTGAACGATAAGTCTAATTTTAGAATATAGTAAATAAAATTGAGAAAAGCGTGAGGAAACGAAAAATACCACTTGTTTTCGCTTTTTTTTGTTAAATTTACTGTGTTTATAATAAACATCATTGATTTTTGGAGTTTTTATGTTCAATATTGTGAGTTTTTTAGCTCGGACAGGGCACACGCATGAAAGCTTGGCAAAAAAAATACAGTGTTCATCTGGCCTAATTGGCATGTACGCCTCTCAAAAATCAGTTCCAAGTTATGAAAAAATTGAGCAACTTCTAAAATTAGGGATGACGATAGAAGAAATGTTTGGGCAAGAAACAGCCGAGCAAACGCGTCTTTTTGTGCAAACCGAAGGAGATTTACAAAACGAAGCTAATAGCTTTAAAGATAAAGTTGGCGAAGCTATTGTAGAATTGCTAAACGGCGGTTTCTTCAAACTAAAACAAAGACCCTCTGCTTCGCAACATTCCGCTCCTTCTCCAAAAACGTAACTTTTTCACCACCGTCCCCATCTTCATCATCAAGAATGCTATCGTATTTTTTCGGTTTTTGATTTTACTTGTTTTTATCGAAAAAGGAAAACTTTGCTTTTTTATCATAGGAAGAATTATATCTCTGCAAAAGGATTCATTATTTTCAGCGAACTCTCTATAACCTGTCCATGCTGCAGATCTTCGGAATATAAAATTGAACTATTGCTTTCTAGGGCTGCAGCCAATATGAGGCTATCATAGTAGGATGTCTTATACTTAAAATGCAATTTCAAAGCTAAAAAAGCTAAGTCGGTAGAAGTTTGAACAACTTCGCAAATATCAATTAAATCATCCAAAAACAATTTTATATCTTTTTCTAAAGTTGGATATTTTTTCGTCAAAACGCTGCATATTTCATTAACAACTTGAGCACTAATTACACAATCATATTCTTTTATTATTTTCGCTGCAGCTTGCTTTTTATCAGGACAATCTGTACGACTATAGTATATCAAAATATTTGTATCTAAAAAAACTTTACCGTTCATTAATCTCGTCTCTGTTAAATTTAAACCCCGACATATCTATACCTATGCAATGCGGCATTTTTTTGCTCTTTTTGCTTACATTCAAAGGAATAACTATAATTTCAATCTCTTTTCCAACATATTCGTTTGGAATAAGAGTGTCTATCCTATTTACCTGCGGAATACAGGTAGTACGAAATGCTTTTGAGAGTATGTTCATTCCTTAAATATAGAAAATAAAATTTCTATCTTATGCGTTATGAAAATTAGTCGTTTTTTGCTTTTAGCTACAAGCTTTTTGTTTGCTATGATTTTTATCTTTTCATGCTCTTCAGAGGATGCTAACGATGTCAACTCGGGCGGTAGCAACAAATATTGTGTTTATGATTATGAAGAGACCTGTATCTATGGCTTAGCGCGTTGCCCATACGATGGAGTTTTAATGGATAATTGCCCTTCAGGTTTCAATAAATCGCCTAAGGCCTGCCATACTTCTAATGGCAACTCTAATTATTGCGATCCAATTCTTCCAAACATGACCCACGACAACATGTACATAACCAGCGAAAACGAGTGCCGTTCTTCTCGCAAGGGTAATGTTATGAGCATGGAGCAATGCTTAAAAAAGTATTATTATGATGAGTATTATGAAAACGACAGCCCTTCCAGCAGTAGCGGTGGTTCAACTAAATATTGTTACAAAAAAGATTGTACTAGAATCGGCGGTTGCCCTTATATGACTAGCGAATCAGTTTGCACAAGCGAAGGCGGCACCGTTGTAAACCTATCTCAGTGCGAAGAATTTGATGCCCATGTTTATAATTGTTATTAAGCTACTTTATAAAATTTTTTGGATCTAGGAAAAATACTTTACAGTTGCTATGATAATTATAATACCAGCCGTAATAACTGCTATAATTAGTTTAAATTTTACTCACAAGTTTCTGCTTTATTTGCATTGACTAAAACCGCTCCTATTTTTAAACTAAAATACTCTTCGTTAGTTGGGTGGTTACAGCTTCTGCATAATGGAACAAGCCATTCATACATGCCTTCTTCAGAGCGAAATACATGAGCAGCCTGTTCTGCAGGATTTGAACAACCAAGTAATGAACATTTTTGCAAAGAAAGATTTTTGTTGCTAAAAAATTCCCAATGGTTTTTCCAACTTCCGCATTTGCAATTGCTTCTAGAGCTTGTGTTCCCTTTGTTTTTCCAACCGTTTTGATTTGTTACTGTAATAGTATACATACTCCAACTCCTATTTTCCCGCTTTTGTTCAACCCAGCCAAAACTTGGGAACACGGTTTTGGCAAAGTTCGCGCCACTGTGGCGCATTTGATTATAATAAACTACCTCACTGGCACACGCAAAATTTGTTTTTCGCTGCCGAATGATGTTTTTATGATGTACATTCCTTTTGGCAAATGTCCAAACGATACTACATAAACACCACCTTTAAAATTTTGCCGGCCAATTAAATTTCCTTTTAGATTGAAAACTTCAACCATTGCATTGTTCGTTGCTTGCAAGTTTATACCATTACGGATTTGAGTGGCTTGGTTGGCAGTAGCAATTTGTGGAAGACGAATAGGGGTACCGCCGTCGCTGGAACTGCTACTTGGAGTTACACTGCTGCTGGATGGCGTGTCTGTACCGGAAGAAGACGATGAAGACTGCCAGCCGCTTGTAACGGTAATATCTTCTGGTGGCGCGCTATCTGCGATTGCACCGCCTCTTGGTGTTAAGCAAGCAACATTGGCTATCATCAAGTTTTTGCTTGTTCCGTTGTTTACATTATCATCAAAAACCCAAGATATTTTGGTTGCTTTCGCCAAGTCCACAGGTACTGCTCCTGTATTTCCATCTTCGCCTCCGCATCCGGCACCTTGCCAACTACGTGGCATTTTAAGCGTAGTTAAATCTATGGTTTTCTTAGTCCAGCCGTTTTGTGCAGGAGTTACTTCCAATCCCCATTTATTGTCATCTGCCAAGGCTGGGTCGTCACAAAGGTTTTTTTGGAACTCAACCAAGAACCAATGCGGATCTCCTTTGTAATAATAGGAAATCTCGTTACAATCAGCAATGTTTGGTTTTCCTAATGTTTTGTTGTCAATATTTATGCCTGCTCCGCTATATTTATCCGGATCTGCAAGTGTTACATCTCTGAGCTTTGCTACACCTTCTACGAATCCAAGAAGACCGGCAATGTCTTTATTCTCTGGATTGTTTGCTATTGCGCCATTGTACACAAAAGAAGTCATATAACCGCCGTAAGCTGTAGTATTAAATTCAGCGTTTTTGCCTTGGTATGCGAATATATGATAGCTCGGAATTGGCCAGCCGTTTGTAACAGTAATATCTTCTGGTGGAGCAGTGTCTGCAATCGCTCCACCACTTGTGGTTAAGCAAGCAACATTAGCTATCATAAGGTTTTGTTTTGAACCATTGATATTATCGTCAAAAGCCCAGGAAATATTAGTTACTTTTTTCAAATCTACATGTACAGCATTTACATTTCCGGTTGCACCTCCACATCCAGCACCTTGCCAACTGCGCGCCAGTCCTAGCGTAGTCAAATCTACAGTTCTCTTAGTCCAAGTATTTTGAGCAGGAGTCACTGCCAATCCCCATTTGTTATCATCTGCTAAAGTTGGGTTGGCGCAAAGATCCTTTTCGAACTCTAGCAAGAACCAATGCGGATCGCCTTTATAATAGTAAGAGATTTTCTCACACTCTGCAATGTTTGGAATTCCAGTTGTTTCGTTATGCATGCTTATGACAGCTCCGCTATAGCTATCAGAAACAGGATTGAGCTCCACATTCCAAAGTTTTGCCACACCATCTGAAAATCCAAGAATGCCATCGCTATACTCGTCTTTAGGATTGCTAGCTGTTGCCCCATTATATGTATAAGCGTGAATATAGCCACCATAAATAGTGGGCGTGTTTTCTGCTTCTTTGCCATGGTATGCAAATATATGATAACTGGGTATGCTGGAACTAGAAGACGAGGAAGCAGAAGACGAAGAACTTCCAGAAGAAGATGATGCTATGTAAAAATCACGCAAATGCGGATAGCCATTGTTTCTTGTGCTGTTTATGCCCCAAGTTCTATTAAAGTCCCATGTTGCGAAAGTAGTTTGTCGTTTCATATCGGCTGTACTTTTGCCTGTGACTCTGTTACTTGCAGTGCCACTGCCTATAGCTTTGCTTCGTTCACTGGTTTGAATGTCATAATAACTATTGTTTATCACGCTTGTGCCTGCTACCCAGGTACCAACTGCATTACCAATTTTTTTACCGGGCTCAGCACCGAAAAATTCACCAAATTTTTCAAAAAATTTTACAAGATTTACATTTTCATTCTCTCCTATAAATCCGCCTATATTACTTTTAAACCATGAGGCAGCATCAGTAATCTTGCCGGTAGAATAGCAATTGTGTATCTTTCCATCATAGAGAGCTCCAGCAAACCCACCGCAATAAGCTCTGGGCCCTGGCGTTACTCCGCACTTTACCGCACCAATAGAATAGCTATCGCTTATAGTACCAGAATTGGTTCCCACAAACCCACCAATATGACTATCTCCCTCTAACGAACCAGTGGAATAACTGGTTCTTATTCCGCCGATGTTAAGTCCAACAAGCCCTCCGGCATTACCATCGAATCCTTCCACGGTTCCGGTAGAATAACTACTGATTATATTGCCGCTGTTAACCCCAACAAGTCCTCCAAGCCGCCAACGTCCAGTCAGCATTACTCCAGAGGAATAGCTATTAGTTATCGTACCATAATTATTTCCTGCAATTCCACCAATAGCACCACAACCCTTAATATATGAAGAAATAACTCCAAGATTTTTTATTATTCCATCCTCACCTATGCTCCCAAATAAACCTTGATTATCGTTGGCAATGTCCACATTAACACCTCGGTTTATATAGACACCTTGAACAGTAAAGCCAACACCATCAAAAGTTCCATTGAATCTATTAGTATTCGTTCCTATTGGTACCCATGTTCTAGCAGGTGGCGAGCTTGCCCAATTTTGCCAATTAGTTGTGTTATTGAGTGCAATGTTTGCGCCAAGTTTGATAGTTTTGTTTCTAAAATTTGTTCCACTGTTTACAAGTTGCCTAAGCCCAGCCAATTGCTCTGCTGTGGTTATGGTAAATTCGTTTGCCAAAGGATTATTGGTATACCAAGCCGTATTAACCGTGCCGTTCCAAACAGCAGAAGTCTGCGCAAAAGCCATCTGAGCTCCCATACTCCCAATAAACAGGAAAAACAGGATTTGCAGAATTTTAACGGATTTGTTCATTGTGAACTCCTATTTTGAGTGATTGAAACTGAACTTTGCATCAATCTTAATTTTTTATCGTCTCTAGTAGCACCTTCATCAAAAACTACTGACAACCTAAGTTCCAAATTGATTACGCCAGAAACATCTTCCCATATTTCTCTAATCGCACCATAAGGAATATTTAATGTGTTGTTATTGCCAATTACAATTTGAAATTCGCGTTCATGAAGAGAATTTTTTCCTGCTATGAAACAATATTTTGGCGTATGTATTATTTTTTCCAATACCCCAAAATCATTTCTTTTAATTCTAACAAACTTAGAGATTAAAGCAATTTCTCTTCTTTGAGAAACTTTTTCTTTCAAAAAAACTTCTTTTTTTTCTCTATCCTTGCAATAATCACAATCAGACTTACCTATTTCAACCATATTCAACTCCTATTTCTCCCGTTTTTGTTAACCCTGCCAAAACTTGGGAACACGGTTTTGGCAAAATTCGCGCCACCATTGGAGCAAATTCTTTTAATCCTGTACATCCTGCACACACCGTACTGAGTGTATTCTCCCACTACCACCATTACTACCCATAGTGTAACTAATTCTTTGCTCTCCGCTAGTAAAAACGATAAAAGCGACATCAGTATATGTGCCCATATCTGAAGTCCACCATGAACCGCATTTGCCAATATCACTAATGCCGCTACATCTGACGCCGCCTGGCAATGCAGCAAAACCATAATCGTCCGTGCCGTTGCCGGAGTAAGTATATGTATCATAACTTAAAGTTATGCCATTCCAAACATTCTCGGTATAACTGTCCCAGCCAGCTTTTGCTTTCAAATACTTGTCTGCACAATTAGTACATCCCTTATCGTCTTCAACAAATTTTATCAGTTGCTGCCATTCAGCGCTGCTGGGCAAATGCCAACCATCAGGGCAAACATTATGTGCATCATTGTCCCCGTAACGCCTGCCATATTTATCGCAGTTGGCAGCGTCATTATTATAACATGTACTATTAGTAGTTGCATAATTCAAATTTTCAGCCATCCAATTTTGTTCGCCGATTTTTACGGTTTTGTAATTGCTTATGTCCCTTCCTTTGCCAGCAGCACCATAACCGCTACTGCTTGAAGAGCTTGAGCCGCCACTGCTTGAAGAGTTAGAAACAGTAATAGATGAACTGCTGCTGTTGCCACTGGAAGAACTACCATTGACGGATGAGCTTGAGCCGCCACTACTTGAAGAGTTAGAAACAGTAATAGATGAACTGCTGCCGTTGCCACTGGAAGAACTGCCGTTAATGGAGGAACTTGAGCCATCGTAAGGACAACTGTTACTCGGTTGCCCATTGCAAGTATTGACGGTAAAAGGACCGACTAGGCAGGTATTTTCTGCTGTAATACAATAGTCGTATTTTGTTTCGCCTGTGTTTCCACCATCATCGCTACTGCAAGCGAAAAGTGTGAATGCCACGGCAAAAAATGCCAACGGGAGAAAATGTTTTGTTTTCATAATGAACTCCTTTTTTGAGGGGTGAAACTGATTTTTTTTTATAAGATTAAGCATTATTATATTCCCTGCCTCTCGGCGGTTAAACTATTCTCTAGACCCAGCTCTACAAGCTTGCCATTAACATTTTCAAGCGAATTGACTATGATAGAACTCGCAACACTTTTCACTTTAACTTTATTTTTTACATTCATGATGACAAATATAGAAATAAAAATGTAAAAGAAAGAGAGGGAATACAATTTCATTCATTTTTTTTCATTTATATTCATTTTTTGCCGATAAAAAGAATATGAAAACGCTGGATATTGCAAAATTTGCCCATAGAATGGGATTTAAATATAGGGAACTTGCTGAGGAATTGGGAACCTCAACGAGCTTGATAGGTCAAGTTGCAAGAGGAAAATCAAAGTTTTCCTATGAAAATGTGGTGAAATTGATAGAATTAGGCATAACGGCAGAGGAACTGCTTGGAGAGGAATTAGGCAAAGAGTTTAAAAAACGCTGTTATGAGGAGTATGTTAAAGAAAATAGAGATAGCGTAACGCCAGTGGATGTTTCAGATGCAAAAAGTATGGTTGTGGTCGGTTTGCAGAAGATTTTGGATGAGGTTAAGGGGCAGGGCTAACGCATCTTAATTTGCCGAATCGTTGTCGCAATTCATGGCTGGGCAATCACGTTGTGATTGCCCTTGCACAACGTTGTTCAGATCGGGGCGTTGCGGCATAGGCATTAACTTAATGCCGCTATTTGGCAATGTAAACATACCGGTTAGTGCCTCCTATGCTGCAGCGCCCTGTTTTTTTTCAAAAAAAACAACGAAATTAACCCAAAAACGCCGCAAATGACAACAGACAGTTGCATTTTGCATTTTTTTGCAACTTTTCATATTATTTTTCCCGTTTTTTCCGTCTAAGGATATAGAGAACATAAATTAACGGAGGTTCTTATGGAAAAAATAGCTCTTGGACGTTACGCCCAGCTAACGCAAGATTTGGCATTCAAAAGAGTATTCGCAAGCGAAGAAGACAAAGACTTGCTAGTGGCAATGCTAAATACATTCCTCGAGTGCAAGCTTGCTCACCCAATAAAGCATGTTGATATCAAGAACCCTTACATACCAGGACAAACGCCAACAGACAGAGATGCCGTTCTAGACATACACTGTCAAGACGCCGAAGGCAACAGGTTCATAACCGAGATGCAGATATTGCCCCAAAAGCACTTCATCCAAAGAGCCCTCTTTTATTCCGGCACCTCAATAGCCAGCTCCGGCAAAAAAGGCATAGCTTGGGA
>JAITUM010000023.1 GCA_031286305.1 Candidatus Fibrimonadaceae bacterium
CAGGTACTCAAAGTAGTTCATCTGAAATTATTGAAATTCCTATTATGAGCGACAAGGTTGTATCTTATCAAAAAACTTGGCACGGGTTGGAATATATGGACTTTTTAGGATATGAACCCGGTTTTACAACTGATAAGGATATTTTAAAATTGTGGTTCCCGCATATATTTAATGATGAACAGGCAAAATCTGAGTGTAATTATTTCGCGCTGTATTTTATTACAAACACAAGTCCTTTTAGCTCGCATCTAATTTTTTCACAAGATATGATTTTACAAAGAATAGTATGCACCTGGAAAAAAGGACCGGGAGTTATGACAGATGATTGGGTTTATGAAACAATGCTCATATGCGATGATAAAGCAGGGACATTGAGAAAAAGCATAGACCTTGATTCTATACACTTTATTTATGATCCTAACTGGGATTGCGAGAGTGGCAAAGGTGGTCCAAAAGAAGAAGATGTTTATTTTTAAGGAGGAAATCCCAATGAGAAAATCTTTTCAAATATACTTTGCTCTCTTATTGTCAATCATGCTTTTGGCTTGCTTTGACGAAGCGGAACAAGATTTTGTGTCATCTTCAGGTACTCAAAGTAGTTCATCTGAAGTTACTGAAATGCCTGTTATGAGCGACAAGGTTGTGTCTTATAAAAAGTATACAGGACATGAGTACAATGGAACTTCTATAGGGTTTATTACTGAAGAAGATATCTTAAAATCAACTTTTCCACATATATTTGAAAAAGAAAATAAGTGCAATTATTTTGCCATAAGTTTTTTTAATTCATCTATTTCTCATAATTACTGGATTCTTTCACAAGATATGATTTTATATCAAATAACACCAGGCATCGGCAAGGGTAATCTGCTATGTTCAGTGACCGAAGATGTTGTAATCAGTGCAATGCTTGTTTGCGATGATACCGAAGAAGGGAATTTAAAAGACAAAATAAAACTTGACGCTACTCGTAGCTATACTGACCCCAATTGGGATTGCCGTAAAGAAAGTGAAAATGAAAGAGATGTGTTTTTTTGAAACATCGGTTTGCTCAACTAACATTCCCAAGAATAAACAGAGTGCCTTTTCTCATTCAAAATCACTGTTTTTCGTTTTTTTCTCAAAAAAATGAAAAAGTTACCGTTTTTCAAAAAAAATAATGTATATTTGTATTAGAATCCACAACAAAGGAGAATTTCTAATGAAAACATCTACATTTTGCCTCATTGCAATATCTGTTGTGCTTCAATCTTGCTTTCTCTTTGAATCAGATGAAATGCCTGCTATGGATAGCAGAGTTGTTTCTTATAAAATGATTGGAGATGGGAGTGAACAACTGCGCCCGGAATATCGAGAAAGGGGAGGTTTTGTTCTTGGCAGAGATACTTTAAAATCATGGTTTCCGCATATATTCAATGATGAACAAATGGAATTCAGATGCAATTATTTTGCCATATATTTTGTACATTCAGATTTCCGTTATATGATTCTTTCGCAAGATATGGTTTTATATTCTGTACAGCCTAAATATAATAAGTGCGCGGAAACAACAGACATGAAATATGCTTCAATGCTTGTTTGCGATGATGCCGAAGAAGGAAATTTAAAAGACAAAATAAAACTTGACGCTACTCGTAGCTATACTGACCCCAATTGGGATTGCCGTAAAGAAAGAGGCGTGTTTTTTTGAGGAAATGTTTTCCGCAATGGGACACCCAACCCGAATTCATGTCTTGATCCGCATGTAGAGACGCAATGCATTGCGTCTCTACATGCTCAATACCAGTCTTCTGCTGCTGAGCGATTTGGAAGCTCGCGTTCATAGGAATGAGTCGAAAAATAGTCGTTTTGCCTTGTGGAACCCACTACAGCATGCCATAAAGCACCTTCGGGGTTTATTTTTTTGCGCTCATTAACAACATAACTCACAGGAACAAGAACAAAAGTGCCGTTAAAACTGCCTATTACAATATCAGTTTTGCCGGCCATAGCCGCGTGAACAGCATTTTCAGCTAACTGAAAACAGAAAATAGCGTCTGAGCTATTTGCAGGAATACTCCTTATTATGTAGCTCGGGTCTATGTATTTTATGTTAATTTCTTTTTTGCTATTTTTAAAATGAGCATTGATTTTATCCATCAAAAAAAGACCTATATCATGTTTTAGAACATTTCCGCTGGCATCTTTAGTGGCTTTTGTGTCAAATAAATCTTGCCCTGCACCCTCCGCTACCACCATAACAGCGTGGTTTTTGTGGCGATAACGCCTTTCCAATGCGCTAAAAAGCCCTTCCCTGCCTTCTAACATAATGGGAATTTCGGGGATTATGCAGAAATTGGTCACCGAGCTTGCAAGGCTTGCATGGGCGGCTATAAAGCCGGAATCTCGCCCCATAACCTTTACCAAACCCAAACCGTCTGGAATGCCGTTTGCCTCAACATGAGCACTTTTAATTATCTCCGCAGCGGACTGAACACAAGTCTCAAAACCAAATGTGCGGTCTATGAGATTCAAATCGTTATCTATGGTTTTTGGAATGCAAACCACGGAAATGTGGTCTTTTCTCTTGGTTATCTCTTTTACTATGTCTTGTGCCCCGCGCAAAGTGCCGTCTCCACCTATACAGAACAGAATGTTTACATTGAGCTGCATGGAGAGGGTATCAACCATTACTTTAGGGTCTTGATCACCTCTTGAACTACCCAAAATTGTGCCGCCAACTTCATGTATTTCGTCCACATTATCCGGTGTTAAGCGCATTGCTGTGAGACCATAGCGCGGGTTTAAGCCTCTATAGCCATAGCGAATACCAAATATCATTCTAACGCCGTAATCGAATGTTAAAACCTCAACCAGCCCTTTTATAACATTATTCAAACCCGGACACAAGCCGCCGCAGGTCACTATTGCCACCCTTGTTTGTGCGGGATCATAAAGCAGCTTTTGGTGCGGCCCGGCAACTTCTAGAGATGGAATGACCTCATTTCTGCTTGTTAAGGATTCTATTTGCGAAATTTCGGTAGCAAGGCTTATTCGGCTGTTATCGCCGATAAAGGATTGCCCCAAAACGGGAGAATATATTTGGGCTTGCCCTAAAGAAGGAGCGTTCAAGTTGAAACCCTTCGGATTGGCTAAAATTTGACTCAGGTGCATATAATGCAATATAGAAAAATCCCTAAGACCCCTCGTTGCCCTCCCCTTAAGGAATTCTACAGCGACCAATACCTAAAATGCAGGGGTCCCAGAATTTATGGCTATAAGCCAAGCCTACATTCTTTTCCAAACGGGTATCATTTTCAGCGGTTTCTATAGATGTTAAATAACGGCGTGCCACCAAATTAGTCTTAATGCCCAAAGACGGGTCTAACAAATTGCGATTTATATCCTCAGGGTCAAAAACATCAAACTCATAGCGAAGCCCTATCTCATAGGACTGGTCATAGCGGGGATTTGAACTGTTTTCATTTGTATTTGTATAACCCAAAATCAATTCTAAATTTTTAACCCATTGAGAAAGACTAATGGGAATTCTAACATAATTGGTGTCTTCTTCGTGTTTCTCTTCATTGAGCCACTTCCATTTGAAATCTATGTCGCCAACCACATCTTTGCCACCAAAAATCCGGTGGTTAATATTACTGGCCATTGCCTTGCCAACCATTTTCCCAACAAACTTATCGCGGTCTATACTCTCCTCATAGTTCTCCGATATGCAACCCAGCAACATACTATAATAAACAAGCATTGGCGAAGCCTCCACAGCGCAATTTGCAACAGGCTCCACGTTCAGCGATGCAAGCGAACCTGTTACATCAACAGAAACTTTGCAAGTCTCATCTTTAATGCAAAACTTATAATCGTTAGATATGTTTAAACTAATATCCCCTTGCTTCACAGGCGAGCTTCGCCAAAAAACTCTGAAAGAAGACAGGTCGAACATGGTTAAATCTCTATGCCCAACCTTTCCGCCGCTTATGGCATTTAAATCTCCGGAAAGCAAAATATTCGTTGTTGTTCCTGTTACAGATACATCCGCCACAAATGCAAATTCCGCAACGCTGGTGTTGACAATAGCCGCTTCTCTTCCCGTTTGAACTCTTACATCAAGGATGGTAGGGCGGCTGGTTAAGGCTCTTTCGCTTACTCCCCCTCTTTTTTCTCTTCCCAAATTCGCCAGAGTTCTGGTTAGCTTTCCCCATTCTCTGTTAATGTGAAAGGGATCCGGTATTATTTCTATGCTTTTTTGATAGTTCGCTTTGCTTATTTCAAAATTTCCCGTTATACTCGGATTTGTTTGCAATTGCCCGATGTGAAACGGAATTCTGTACCTAACCTGCCCTTTTAAAACGGCTTCCGCTGTTCCATAATCCGGGCTTTTCATGTTATAATATATTGCCGGCAAATCTGCAAAAATTGTCACCCCCGTAGAATCCAATGCAGTTTTTCCGGTTACATTTTGGATTTGAATTTGATTATTATGCGGCAATGACATTGTAAATTGTTTTGTGTCAAAAGCAAGATCTCTTATGCTTGCCCTGTTTAAATCAAATTGCAATGTAGCCTTCATTCTTTCATTGTTTTGCTCGGGGCTATATATAAGAGCGGAATCTACAAAGAGCATCCCTCGCCTAACTCGTCCGTTTAATGTAAATGGAATTTTAAAAATATCCTTTTCATAAACATTTTGCCCTGTGCTAAAATTCGCCGTCAAGGAATCTAAAATATTTTTTCCGATTGCGGTTCTTGCAAAGATATTAATATCTGCGTTTTTAATTTCGCCAATTCCTTCCGGCAAAAACCAATCACCCAGCACTTGCGTGTTCCCGAATACATTTTTAAGATCCCTGCTCACAAAACCATTGAACAATAACCTTCCCTCATTGTCAATTTTTTTTACCGCATAAGAAAGAGAGACCGGCAAATCGCCTTTATCTTTTGGTCTTTTTGCAACAACCCTCAAAACTCCATTCCACAAACTGTCGTAGCCTAGAAATACATTATTGGAAATTTGAATAGAATCTCCTGTGGCTTCAAGATATATGTTTGGAAATCGAATTGTATTTGGATCAAGACCAGCCAATGCAATTTGCGTAAATATTATATTACCATAAAAGCCGTGTTCTTTGCTGTATTCCAAACCTCCGTTTGCATAGCCGTTTGAAAGGGTTGAATCTTTGGCTAAAGCTAAAATCGAAACCAAGTTCATATCGGCAATGTTTAAGTTCGCTTGCAAAAGATCTACCTTTTTTCTTGTTTCGGAAGGTAGCAGAATGGATAGTGCGCCTTCAATTCTTCTTTCGCCCTGAGCTATTTTTACGTTTGTTGCCTTTAGGGCATCTCCGAACATTTCAACATCTGCGCTTGCATTTAATGCAAAATTTTGAATAGTTGTAGATAAAAAAACAGAAGCGTTTCCTTTTTCGTTTTCAAAATCATGGCTCCAGTTTCCGCTGACAATCCCGTTGTGTCCCCTTAGCATTGTGGTATCTGCAAAAGGCAGTTCCAAGGTATTTATATTTGTTAGCTCCAAATCTATTTTTGGGTCAAATGTTCCGTAAATTTCCGCTTCGCCACCGCTGGGTTGGTTTAGTTTGAAAGTAAAATATTCCTCATCCCACATAACTCTACCGGTAAAATTGCTTTCATAACCCTTTCGTTTTATTGTTCCTTTTGGGAAATGTATGCCTTCTGAATTTAACCAAAGCGAAACCTCAAATTCATCTGCGGTAGCGTAATAAGCGTATGGAACTTTTGTTTTTAATTCTGCTTTCAGCAAAGTCTCTTTAATGGAAAAAGAACCCGTTAAAATTGTGGGGTTTGCAAGTTTTAACATATCTCCGCACCATTGCACCGCCCAGGGCTCTTCCGAATTAATATCTGCAGAAAATGTTATTACAGGATTATTTATATCCGCTATTCTTGCTGTAAAATTTGAACCTGCGCCGGTTGTAAAATTTGCAGAAACGGTATTTCCTTTTTTTGTGACCCTGTGAATTTTAACATCGGTTGGTAAAACTTCGTCGGCTAGGGTGATATTTATTCCCTTTGCTTCAAGCTCTCCGCTTCCATCCAAGTCCGTATTGATATTGCCTTTGAACCTTATGCTTTCACCATTGTTCCCCCTTAATAAAATCTCGCTTTGCGAGATGCCGGAATTGTTTCCGGAAGCGGTTATTGCTGCATCAAACGCGGGCAGCTGCCAAAGCTCGCCGATTCTTGTTTTTAGCGTTAAACTGAAATCCGCTCTGCCGCTTAAAGCATTGAGCGATGCATTTGAATGCAAAGTGATTTTACCTATTCCGGGAGCTTCGCTCGGCCATTTATCTTGTAGCCAAAGCGGCAGGTTCGCAACATTTGCATTTATTTCTGCGGACAAATCTTCTAAACGCAGTCTTGGAGCATTTAGCACGAGTGTTAGGGAATCGCTGGTTCTATCGGAAACGGTAATGGATGCATCTCCAAACAATGAGTTCCACCTGTATTCCGCATTTAGATATAAATTTTTTACCAAATGGTCTCCCTTTATATTCCTTGCTCTTATTGCAACTCTTTTCACTCTCCCGGACTTTGAAGCAACAAAAGAATCCAAGGTCCAGCTCCCGATATTTTTGACATCAACTCCTATTTTATTTATGTCTATTGAAACTCTGAATGGCAGCCATAAATCCGGGTGGCTCAGCGGTCCTTCTATAATGGTATGCGTGGAATTGCTATCGTCAGGAACTACTTTTACATGAACACTGTCTATGGAAATGTTCAGCAATTCGCGTCTGGTAGTGAGTTTTGGGTCTAAAGAAATTTTCGGATTTTTAAAAAACAGTTCCGTGCCTTGCAAAAATTTTACACTGATTGATGCCCAAGTAAGTCTTAAAAGAGACTCTGCTTCAAACCCCTCCGGAGTTATTATTACCGATTCTAAATCTATAGGATTAGAAAGAAAAAATATAGCTTTGTTTTTTACAGTTTTGAATCCAAAAACTAAAGAAACCAGCAGTGCTATCAAAAAAAACAGCACAACCGCATTAAAAACTATCGTTTTCTTACTCAGCTTTAAATTCTCAACTTTCAACTCTTATTTTCCACACGATTTACTTTTTTAAGAAACTGGGTAGAGCCTCCAAAGGTAGGTTATATTGTATAATATACAAAAATTTACAGCGACGGCGTTTTTCGCTACCCCCAATGCGGCTTCCCTTTACCCACAATTATTATTGCCCTCAGGGGAGGGCTGCCCGAAGGGGTGAGGCATAGGAAATGCCGAATAAGATGCACCTTTTTCGTCTTTTTTCACTTTTTTTCATTTTCTATATTTTTTTTCCCGTTTTTTCCGTCTGTATCATGGAAGCAATGTTGTTATAGAAACTCCAAACTTGAAATTCAGCAGAAAAGAGTTGGATTTTGGTATTCTAAAAGAATTAAATTTTGTGAAAGCGGAGTTTGTAAAATGACAAAGGAGTTGTTGTCTGTTTATTTGTATTTTATTGTGGAAAAA
>JAITUM010000025.1 GCA_031286305.1 Candidatus Fibrimonadaceae bacterium
TAACAGGAATCTCGTCCAACTTATGAAGATTGTTAAACAACCAAAGCCAGATATCCAAGGTCGTTTCACACTCTTCCAAAGCCACCTTGAATTTAGGGAGCACAACGAAAGCCAAGTGCAAATCACTATGCCGCCTTTCGGGGTACTTGAGATTGGTAAGGCCAATGTGATGAACAATTTCATCGTTTCCATCTTCTAATTCAGGATCAAAATCAAGGAAACTCAAAGAAAAGATTCTAGGCAAGTCAAATTTATACTCTTTACCTTTCTTTACAATCCCGGTAATTGTCAAGCCGAGATAAAAAAGTATCCTGCCCATAAAGAAATCTTGCTTTTGAAACTGCATTTCTACTATGAACCTATTCCCATTGTTATCTGTGCAATGAAGGTCAAACACCGCAACTCTATGCTCTCTGCTTTCGTTGAGTCGCTCAGTAGGGAGCAGTTGCACTGTTTTTACTTTTGCCTGCAAATATTCTCCCAAAAAACTTTCAATAAGCGAGATGAGAAAGTCATTGCTTTGCTCGCTTTCGCTTGCAAAGATTCTTTTAAATGTGAAATCCAGAGTGAGCGGTGCAAACCTAGGATCTTTCATGAAAACCTCCGTTAACTTATGTTCCATATTACTTAGACGCTTTTCGGAGGGAAAATAATTTTAAAAATGCAAAAAAAATGAAAAAAATGTATTTTTTTGCATTTTATTCAGCATTTCCTATGCTGTACTGACATTTTTACCAAAAAAGCCATAAATTCTGCGCTGCCTAGACCCTATACCCCATACCCTATACCCAAACGGTTAGTAAGCGTTCTCTCAACGCTAGGGATAGTGAATAGTTGCCTCATAAGCTCGAAGTTCCTCTCTCGTAAAATTAGAAATCTCAGCAAGCTCAAAAACACCTCTGAACATCCCCCATATTTAAAAAATGCAGCGAGGGAAAATTTTCATTTTCTATATTACACCGCCATATGGCAGAAAAAACGTTAAATGGCGCTCAAGTTATGATTGAGTGCCTGAAAAGAGAGGGGGTAGATACCATTTTTGGCTACCCAGGCGGGAATGTTATCCCGATTTTCGATGCAATTTTAGACTCGGATATCAAGTTGATCCTCACTCGCCACGAGCAAGGCGCAACTCATGCCGCAGACGGTTATGCACGAGTTACCGGGAAAACCGGTGTTGTTTTGGTCACAAGCGGGCCAGGCGCTACAAATACGCTCACAGGCATTTACACCGCTTACATGGATTCTATTCCTATGGTAGTTTTTACAGGGCAAACCATAAGCCCTAACCTCGGAACAGACGCATTTCAAGAAAGCGATATAAGCGGAATGAGCTTTCCCGTTGTTAAGCATTCATATCTGGTGAAAAACACCAATGACTTGCCACGCATAATAAAAGAGGCTTTTTACATTGCCCACTCCGGCAGACAAGGACCTGTTCTGATTGATTTGCCAAAAGACATAAGCTCCGGGCCATGCACAGCTCCACTTGATGCAGAAATGGATTTACCCGGATACAAAGTGCCGGACAAGGCGGCTCAAGAACAAGTTGAGCAAACCGCTGCTACAATCAAAAAAGCAAAAAAACCACTGATTCTAGCGGGGCACGGAGCGGTGATGAGCGGGGCAAGCAGAGCAGTTAAAGAACTGGCTGAGAAACTGGGCTCCCCTGTTAGCTCCACATTGCTTGGGCTTGGAGTTTTCCCGGCAAACCACGAACTCTCGCTCGGAATGACCGGTATGCACGGAACTGTTGCTGCAAACAAAGCAATTCGTGAATGCGATTTGCTGATTAGCATCGGTTCTCGCTTTGATGACCGCATAACCGCAAGGCTCTCCGAATTCGCAAAGACATGCGATGTTGTGCATATAGATATAGACCCGGCAGAATACGGCAAAATAATCAGACCGAAACATTTCCTTTGCGGAGATGCAAAAATCATTTTGGAACAGTTGTTGCCGCTTGTTGACAAGCTTGACTCTGAGGCTTGGTTGAAAACCGTTGATGGCTGGAAAAAGAAGTATCCGCTGAGCTACCCAAAGCAGGGGAGCCTCAGGATGCAGCACGTTATTCACACCCTTTACGAGGTCACAAACGGAAAAGCAATAGTTGTTGCCGATGTTGGGCAACATCAAATGTGGACAGCGCAGTTCTTTAAATGCGACTATCCCGGGCAGCTTTTGAACTCCGGGGGAGCCGGCACCATGGGCTTTGGCTTCCCGGCTGCAATCGGAGCGACTTTGGGTAACAAAACCGGTTTCCCTGTTTGCGCAATTTTGGGCGACGGCGGTTTCCAAATGACCTTGTGCGAACTTTCAACTGCACGCACTAATAATTTGCCTCTTAAAATTTTTGTTATGGATAACAACTTTTTGGGCATGGTTCGCCAGTGGCAAGACTTGTTCTACGATAAACGCTATTCCGGAGTTTTGTTGGAAAATAATCCGGACTTTGTAAAGCTTGCCAAAGCTTATGACATTGAAGCGTTCTGCATAAACCGCAACGCAGATGCAAAGCGCATAATAGAAAAAGCAATGGAAATCAACGACAGACCTGTTCTCATTCACTGCATATGCGAACAGGAAGATGCTGTGTTCCCAATGATTCCACCGGGAGCGTCCATTGACGACATTTTAACAGAAAGACCAAAAACCATTTTGGAAAAACCAACGGGAGGCACGTGATATGCAATTTCCTGCTCATTCTATAAGTATTCTAGTTTCAAACAAGCCTGCTGCTTTGGCTCGCATTGCTTTGGTGTTTTCAAGGCGCGGTTATAACATAGATAGCTTGGTTGTTTCGCCAACCATAGACCACTCTGTTAGCCGCATGAACATAGTCGCTCGCGGAAACCCTGAAATTCTTGCTCAAATAATTCAGCAGCTTGAAAAGTTGATTGATGTTATTCAGGCAAAAGACCACACGAGTCAGAATGTGGTTGAAAAAGAACTTGCGCTTTTAAAGGTTCGTTGCAAATCGGAAGAGCGAACAGAGCTTCTGCAAATCTGCGACCATTTTAAAGCCATCACCATAGACATGACGGAGAGTTCCATGATAATTCAAGTCACCGGATATTCCGACAAGATAGAAGCCATGCTCTCTTTGTGCAAAAAATTTGACATTGTTGAATTTGTGCGCACCGGCAAAATAATAATGATGAGAGGTGAAAGCGAAACATAAGGTTCCCCAATGCTAACCCAATATCTTTTTGAATTAACCGGACTCCAAGTTTTTGACAGCCGCTTGTTTAGAGCAGGGTTAGCAGCAGTGTTAGCAGCGCTGATGGTTTTTTTAACCATGCCGCGCTATATAGCCTTTTTGAAAAGAATAAAAGCAACATCGGATTTTAAAGAAAACTCCCCGCCTATAATGGGCGGTCTTTTGCTGGTGGCGGTGGTTATAGCCTCTTCTTTTTCCACAATTATTCTCAATGGGTATTCCATAGCCGCTTTGGCTATTTTATTCCTTTACTCAACGGTTGGCGCAATAGACGACTTGGCCAAAATCCGCAAGAAAAGACTTGTGGATGCCGGCAAGATGTCAAAGCAAAAATACGATGAAAAAGCAGATGGCATAAGCCCGACTGTTAGGCTTTTTCTCTATTTTGTTTTCAGTTTTGTAATAGCCATGCTATGCTACAAATTTATACCTGACCTTGATCGCGATTTATATGTGCCTTTTGTAAAATCTACATCTTGGCAGCTGGAATTGCCTAAATGGTTTTTCATATTGTTCATGACATTCGTTGTTGCAGCGAGCGCAAACGGAACGAATTTCACGGACGGCATAGACAGCCTTGCGAGCGTTCCTATTATAACGGGCATGTTTTTTGTTGGCGCCGTGGCTTATGTTAGCGGCAATGCTATTTTCAGCGAGTATTTGCATGTTCCGTATTTGCCCGGCTGCGATGAGTTGCTGCCGATAGCCATGGCCTCGATAGGTGCCTTGCTTGCTTATCTTTGGTACAACAGTCCTCCTGCCGAAATTTATATGGGCGACGCCGGTTCCATAGGTTTTGGTGCTTTGCTGGGAATAATGTTTGTTCTTGTTCAGGCCGGATTATTTTTGCCTATCGTTTGCATTATCATTTTGGTTGAGGCTTTGTCGGTTGCTCTTCAGATAGGGCATTTCAAATTGAACAAGAGGCTTCGCGGCTGGGAATACGCTGATAAGAACAGGTTGTTTTTGCGTGCTCCCATACATCATCATTTTCAGCTCAAGTGGAAGGGTCGTTTTGGTGATTCCAAGCCTCTTGTTAATGCGAAAATTGCTTGGCGCATGCACTTAGTTTCTATCTTTGCTTTGATACTTGGATTCATAGTATTTTTTGGTCTTAGGTAGTCTGTGAAATTAGCAGTTGCTCTTAAGCACGAGTTAAACAAACCGGAGGCTCCGGTTGTTGTTGCTTCCGGCAGGGGTTCTTTTGCCGATCGCCTAATAGACAGGGCTATTGCTCACAATATTCCCGTTCACAAAGACGATCATTTAGCCGCTTTGCTTTCAAAAGTTTCCGTTCCCTCCACCATACCGACAGAGCTTTTCGAAGCCGTAGCAAGAGTGCTGGCGTTTGTGTACAGAGTGAATTCCAGGGTGTAGGGGACAGCCTTCCCCTCGCTCCAACCGCCCGTTACATTGCACAAGGGCAGACACATAGGTACTGCCCCTACACATTGGACGGGCGTTTTCCGCTACCCCTTCTTGCCCGGAAATGATGGCCTGTTTCCTACATTCACCGCAATGCTATCCTTCACCATAATCATCACCGCACTATTTCTCATCACCGCTATCGCCCTCCTCCGCAAAAAGCAACGCCGAATATTCCGCAGGAAAAAGCAACTCAAGCAACCTTGTCGATGCTCATCAAAACCGCCATGAGTGAAGCGTGAAGTTATGCGCATAAAGGCGCATGTGCTTATTCTCCGCGTACATATTTTATACCAAAGATGATAGCGAACAACACAATAAAAAATACAATCGTAGGCAATATCTTACGTATCTTTGATTGCTGCTTCCGCATATTGACATAATCTATAAAATCTCGCCGAACGTATGACTCAAAATGTGTATTATGAGACAATAATTCTGCCAGTTCATCAAAATTATACGTCCAAAATCTGTAAAATTGGGAAAATGCGAATGGACCATAGCTTATACTGACTATACCCAATGAGTTATCGAATCTAAAATAAGGATAACTATCCCAACGAAAGAATTTTTTACGGCATATTTTGAAAAAATAAAAATTTAAGCATCCAAAGTAACCTGTTGAAGTACTTTTGAAACCCATATGTGCAATTAAAAAAATCGCAATCATGAGCAATGTAATAAAATTTGCACCTGGAAAAGTATCATCTTTTGTTATAAAAATAAAAAGTGGAATATATATAAAAAGAAATTTAAAAATCCAGTTAAAACCTACGATTACTTCTTTGCTCTCGGTGAGCTTACTTGCTGAATTTTGCATAAGCTAGTTCTCCTCCCCAAGAACCTACTGCGCCAAAAATAACAGCTATACCTATAGTAGCAGCCAAGGCCCACCCAACATCATTATCGTAGCAAGTTTTTCTGCTGATAGTATAACAGGTTCTTTGTGTGGTTGTGCGGTGCATTGGATATAATGTAGAAAATTAATTTTCTATCTTACCTCCTATGGAACCTGTCAAAAAAAAGGTCTATATTGAAACCACCATACCCAGCATTATTACAGCTAGGCCTAGCACAGATATAGAGGAGGCTGAAAATGAATTACGTTGAGGAAGATCCGATAGATGAAGTTTATCGCACTCGTTTTGCTTTGTTGGAAGAGCATGGCGGAATAAAAGGATATTTCAGACATTTAGATGCTGTTCGCCCGAAATGGGAAGCTATGGGGTTTAAATGTATTGGAGAGCAGAGTTCACTATGAACCGCTATAAATTCATTGCTTTGGCAGTAGGCATTTCGCTTGCCATGGCATTGACCTTTTCCTGTTCAGCGAACGGTGATGGCGGCGGTGATAGTGAAGTGGCAAGCAGTAGCTCTGTTGTACCCAGCTCATCTAGCATTGTTAGTGTTAGTTCCAGCTCCGTTGCTGATGTCATCGCGGACAGCGGATGGGGTAACGGGGCAGTAGCATCAGTCTAAAAAATATAACCAACTAACCTGAAAAACATCCATAGAATATGGCACCATTAACATCGTTACAACAAAAATAGAATAACCTAAGGCAAAAAGAACAAACATCTTAACGTTAAACACATTTTCTCTCGTTGTAAACAGGTATAATAAGCTAAATAAAAAAGACAAAAATCCTGTTTTAACCGAAATAATTATGAATATTCTATCTAGTTTTAAATATAAGCATATTAAAGAAATAAGGGCAATCAATAAATTCGTGGTCATCGCAATCGCGATAAAATTACGTTTAGCAAAGTACGAATATAATGATAGTATGGGTAATTGTAGTATAAAAAGAAAAATTACTATTGGAATGCCAAATGATAACCCTCCAGTATTAAAAAAAAATATCTGCTGAATTGTAAGATCATGAATAAATGCAATCACTATACAAATAAGGATATGAATTATTGTAATATTGATAAATTTGTTTTTTAAATATAATGTTTTCAAATTTTCTTAATCTCCGTTAAGAAGTTTTTTAATATGGGAGCTGAACCGTCCCGAAAAAAAGTACTCAGCCAACTCATATCACTACCGCAACAAGCTTTCTTGCCAAGAGTATAACAGGTTCTTTGCGTGGCTGTGCGGTGCATGGAATGTAATTTAGAAAATTAGAAAAACGCTGTGAAAAATGTCATTCTAAATGGATGGCTACTGGCTCTTTTCGCCATCGTGAACAGCGGGTGGGGCAGTGACTTCTTTCAATTCTTTTGCATTCTGTTTAGAAATTACTGATTTGCCCGTTTTGGCTTCTATTTTGCGTCGCGCATCTCCAGCAACACTTGCTCCTTCACGGGCAACTTTCATATTTGCAAGAAGTCCTTTGGGATTTTCTTTTTTTGAAATCTCTGCCAAAGCCTAAACGGTTCGGCTTTTGGGCTGGGAGGAGCAAGCAATTTCAGTTGGGTAGTGTCACTACCCAACTGACTACCTTCTTGTTTTAGCTTATTCCTAAGCCATTTCCAATAATTTCTAACCTTCTCATAATCTGGTTGATTGGTTAAAATTGCAATTACATCGTGAACCGAAAAATACCATTTTTCGACTTCTTCATCCCAAAGAGTGCGAACATTGCGGCCTTCAAAAAGCTTTATACTAACGG
>JAITUM010000034.1 GCA_031286305.1 Candidatus Fibrimonadaceae bacterium
CTTAGAATAAGGCATGCCTTTGTTAAAATAATCTACTATAGTCTTGCAAGAACCAAAAAGCATACGATGAAAATAATCTATTTCCTCAGTGAATTGTATCTCTATCATAATCATGGTGCTATTTTCTTCTTCTGCAAGCACATCCACGCGATTATACTTCGCGTCTTCTGAATCTTTATTGCTTTCGCTATCGGGCAAACCCTTGATTTTTATCTTTTTGCCTAGCAAGGTGGTTAAAAAACCTTCTAGAATCACATAATCAGCCTTGTTCCTGAGCAAGTTTTTAATTGCCCAGTCAAAGGAAACCAATGTGCGTTCTTGTGCCATGTTGGGTAAGATAGAAAAAATCACCGCTTCCCCACCCCCAAAACGGGTCGTTGACGCTGGAATGAGCAATAAGATGCGTTTGCCCTAACATTATTACAAGCATTATTACAAAAGCTTGACAAAGTGTTTTAAAATTTCTATATTTGGAGCAGACTTTTTAACCAGAGGACACCAGTGATAGGAGTAATAGTAAAGCCGAACGAATCTTTTGAAAAGGCTTTAAAGAGATTCACAAAATCTTGTGAAAAAAACGGCATCATTTCCGATGTGAAACAGCGTCAGCGCTTTGAAAAACCTTCTGAAAAGAAGAAACGTATTAACACATCAGCTCGCCGTAAATTATTGAAAGAAATTGCAGAACAGCACAAAAAGCGCCTTTATTAAACCGTTTATGCGTTCCATAGCGCTTTTCTTAATAGCCGTGTCTTTATCTTTTGCGGCAGAAGCATGGGTTGAAGGCATTGCCCAAGATGTTCATGATGGTGACACCTTTAAACTTAACGAAAACGGGCAAATAATAAAAATCAGGGTGTTTGGGATAGATGCTCCGGAATCGGATCAAGCCTATGGGCAAGAGTCGGGAAATGCCTTAAGGGAGCTTATAGACGGCAAGCAGGTTCGTGTGCGCATTCAGAACAAAGATATTTACGGAAGAACGGTAGGGGAGCCTTGGCTAGGGGATTCCTTGAATGTTTCTCTGTGGATGGTGCAGAACGGATATGCCTGGTGGTATAAGAGCTACAGCAAAAAGCGCGTTGACCTTGAAGAAGCCGAGGCTGCGGCAAAAGCCAAAAAACTAGGTCTTTGGGCAGACGACAATCCAGTTAGCCCCTGGGAATTCCGCTCAGCAAAAAAAAGCAAGCAAAAACAGAAAAAGAGTAAAAAATCAAAGAAAAAATGATGCCTTTTATAGACACGCACTGCCATGTAAATATGATTTTGGAGCGAACCGGCCAATCGCCGGAGCTTTTTTTTGAACAGCTAGACCCTGCCCCCGAAGCTATTATTCAGGTAGCTTGCCACCCTGCGGACTTTAACTGGAGCAAGGAGCTTTTATTGAGAAAGGAGCTTAGCGGAGTTAAGATTTACGGAGCTTTTGGCGTCCATCCTTTGGATGTAAAAAACTACAGCGAGCAGGCAGAAGCGGAAATTTTGGAGAACCTGAAGCTGCCGGGTGTGGTTGCTTTTGGTGAAATAGGGCTTGACTATCATTACGAAGGTTTCAACGCCGCTTTGCAGAAAAAAGTTTTTTTAAGACAGTTGGAAATTGGGTTGAAAACCGGTTTGCCTATTATACTTCACATGCGGGAAGCAGAAGACGACATTTTTGAAATTTTGCAAAATATAGACAGCAAAGATATTAGGGCGCATATTCATTGCTACACGGGTACTTTGGATTTTATGCAAAAAGTTTTATCTCTAAAAGGGAACTATTTTTTTGGTGTCACAGGTGCATTGACTTTTGACAAAACCGTAAATATCAGAGAAGTTGTCGCCGCCATTCCTTTGAACAGGATCTTGCTGGAAACCGATGCTCCCTACCTTGCCCCCGTGCCTTTCAGAGGCAAAACCTGTACCCCAGCCATGATTCCAAACATTGCACAAGTGCTGGCAAAAGTAAAAAACACCTCAATAGACGAGGTATTTAGAATAACAAGAGAAAACACCAAAGCGATGTATGGCGTTTAACACTAGAGGGTTACCGCTAACTTAAACGCTTTTGGGACATGGGAAGCGGTATGCAAAGTCGCGTTGTCTGGGATATGGGACATGATTTGTGCACAAGTTCATGTCCCGACCAATGTAGCTCTACATTTCGCTTGTCCCATGTCCCAAGCAACAAAACTCTATGTTTCGTTTCCCATATAAATTCGCGGCATCCCCCTTACTCATGCCTAATTGCTCTTACCGGTTTCATTATACTGGCTTTCCATGCAGGGAGGATGGTTGCTAAAACGCATATTACGTTGCCGGCTATTAAAATGGTTAAAACATCGGGAGCTTGAACTTGAACGGGGAAAAAGGGAATCATATAAACATCGGCGGGGAGTTTTATAAAACGAGTTTTCTCTTGAACAATGCACAGCGTGAGACCGGTAACTGCACCCAAAAAAGAACCGAATATGCCTATAAAAGAACCTACCCATATAAATACCCGCATAATGGAATTTGAAGAAAATCCCATGCTGCGCAAAATTCCAATCTCTTTGGTTTTATCAACAACCACCATAATCAACGAGCTTATAATGTTAAAGGCCGCAATCAAAACTATAAGGAAAACAATGGCGGCTACTATAAATTTTTCGTAATTCATCCATTTTAAAAGAGTTTGGTTTTTATTTTTCCAATCAGTGGCAAAATAAGGGAACCCCAAAAAACTGCTGGCTTTTTCCGCGTGAATTTCACTCTTCCACGGATCGGTTATTTTGAATTGAATGCCGGTAACTCCCTGCATACCCAGCAGCTTTTGAAGCTCCGGTATTCCAACATATAAAAGGTTTCCATCATACTCATACATTCCGGTTTCAAAAATTCCGGTAACAATAAATTGCATCATTCGTGGGCCACCGCCAAGCATTTCATCCGGGCTTTGAAAAGTTTGCAAAACCAAAGGGTCACCAATATTCACACGCAAACGCTGCGCCAAAACCGAGCCTAGCATAATGGCAGAACGCTCAACATCATTCTCCGTCCAGCTGTCCAAATTAAATTTACCATCTATCATTTTCGAAGACAAATCTATAACATTCTTTGCTGTTTTCGTATCAATGCCATAAACCACAACTCCATCGTTCACTCTTCTGGAACTCACTCCAACCTTGTAAATAATAAATGGAGAATATGCCGTAATGTCCTTATCGTTTTCCATAAGTTTTTTTGCTATGGAATCCGGAAAGAAAATTTGTTCACCGCGATAGTTCAGAATTTCAAAGTGAGCATCTTTGCCTATCATTTGATGAGTCACTTCCGTTTCAAAACCATTTACAACCGAGAGCGCAACTATGAGCGCAAATGTGCCTATGCATACCCCAAACATGCTGAACAAACTTATCAGCGAAACAAAGAGGCTACGTCGCTGTGCCCCTAAGTAACGCCAAGCAATTCTCAGTTCAAGCCGCGAGTTCAAAATTCTATAACCCTGACTCGAATTATTTGCTCGATTTTTTTGAGCGAAGTTATAAGATTCGGCGGAACAGCAGTATCAATATCAACTAAGTTATAGCCTATTTTCCCGTTGCTTTCATTTTTAAAACCGCTTATATTCACACCGGCATCGCCAAAAACTTTTGATATCAAAGCTATCATGTTAGGCACATCATTGTTTATAACCACAATGCGATTTTTCGTGCTTGCAGAAAGACTTTTCTCAACAGTGGGGAAGTTTACCGAGTTGCGAACAATGCCAAGTTCCAAATAATCTTTTAATTCCTGAACCGCTGCAACTGCGCAATTCTCTTCGGCTTCTTCTGTGCTTGCGCCAAGGTGCGGAAAAGAGATAACCTGCTTATTTGCCAAATCATCTTTGCTGGGAAAATCGGTTATATAAGTATTGTCTTTGTTTTTTGCTAAGAATGCGTTAATACCTTCTTTGCTCACAATTCCGTTTCGAGCAAAATTCAGCAAGCAAGTACCCTTGAACTTCGCTAGATTAGTTTCGTTCAGCAGTCCCCAGGTTGCAAGCACAAACGGAACATGGGCGGTTAAAACATCAGATGCGGCAATGAGTTCATCAAGGTTTTCCACAACTTTAACGGCACTGTTGAGCAACATCATATTGTTAAGGCATGGATATGGTTCGTATGCCAAAACATTCATGCCACGACCTATGGCTCCATTTGCAACCAAGATTCCGATTTTTCCAAGCCCAATAACTCCTATTGTTTTGCCTGCAAGTTCGGTGCCAACAAATAATGATTTATTTTTTTCAACTGCTTTGCTAATTTCTTCATCTTCTTTGCCTTGCAAGCCAGCTACCCAAGCCATAGATTTATGAACATTTCTTAGCGCAATGCCAAGCCCTGTAAACACAAGCTCTGCCACAGCGTTAGCATTTGCGCCTGGTGTATTGAACACGCATATACCCTTTGCACTGGCTTTATCCACAGTTATGTTATTCACGCCCGCGCCTGCGCGAGCTACAGCCAGTAAGTCTTCAGAATAAGACTCCGTATCAACCTGAGCACTTCGCACCAAAACGGCCTTTGGGTCTTTTTCGCTATCGCCAACCGAATAATTTTCACCGAACAACGAAATTCCTTTAGCAGAAATCTTGTTGAGAACTTTAACCGAATACATATGGTCTCCTATGTTTTGGGGTAATATAGAAAACGCGAGTTTAAACGCAATGGGAAGCGGCATGTAAAGTTACATTGTTTGGGACATGGGACAAGCGGTATGCAAAGCCACGTTGTCCGGGACATGGGACATGAACTGAGCACAAAATCGTGTCCCAACCAACGTTGCTCTGGACTCCGATTGTCCCAGCCAATGTAACTCAGCGTATCGCTTGTCCCAAGCGACGAATTCAGCTATGTTACTTCGATCTCATCCAGCCAAACCTGAGGTCTGAGTGGTAGCGAACAAAGGGATATGTACCCATATCAGCTATGGCACCGCCACCTTCGCCGGTAGGCATGCTATAGCAACCTTCAAAGGGAAGATCAACGCGGTCTATTTTAACAATGTAAACACCATTACCGAATTTTCTGCCGGTTGCTTGTGAGAAGGGGTAAATATTTACGCTAACATTAACTCTGCCGCTTGTGGTTAGCACATTTTTTTGCCCGTAGTTACTTGGACTAGGTGGGTCACAATTAATGCTGGGGGTTGGTTGCGGAACGCCCGGGATATAGTTTGGTCCTTGCGTTACATACCTGAACTCTTGCTCTGTTACGGTTTCTCTGTATTGAGTTACAAAGTTGCCCAGCTGGTCATAAACTGTGACCGCAATTTGGAAAGGTTGCACTGTAACAAGGTTGAAGTTTAAGCAATTAACTTGCGCCTTTTCGCCATTGATTTCAGCAACGCAGCGAGTTGGCGCAAGCTGTACAACTCCATTGGAACTGCCTTCGCCTAGTTGTGCAAAACCGTTTTTAACAAATGGATAACCGCCGGTCACTGTCCCGTTCACATTATTCGGGCTAGTTGGATCTGCTATGCCATATAAACCATTGTCCGGATTTTTAGATGGAGGCAAACCAAAGAAAGACCCCTCTACAATGCTACGCCACTCAGGGTCACTAACACTGGGATAAGCGGTTAGTATCAATTCACCTGTTTTATTAGAAGGAATTGTGCTACCAAAACTGCCAAAGCTATGTACCTTATCAGAAGGAGTAAAGCCGGGAACTGAATTGGGAAGCGAGGGGATAAGAGACTTTCCGCCACCTGGTATAGTACCACCGCCACCACCTATAACACCGCCACTACCACCGCCGCCGCTGCCACCGCCACCGCCGAATAGTATATTGCTTGGGAAATCAGGCTTTCTAGGATCATCATCTATGATTTCCGGTTTAAAATCCGGAATTTTCAATTTATTAGAATTTACAGCCATGGAAATTATATTAGCCGGTCTGTAGGAGTCATTCATAATAGGAGCTATATCATCGCTTAAAGCAAGATTGGAATGTGGATAGTGCCCTTCATATAAGTCATAAGGAATGTTAAAGCTAAGTGAGTCGCCGCTTGCCAATGTTCGCGGTTCTTTACCTTGGCAAATAACTTGCCCGTTCATTCTATAAGCTTGCCCATCTGCCCCTGCACTGCCTGAATATGATATTTGGTCAATTCTATAACCGCACATAACAGGACCGCCCGGATCTACGTTTTTAACAACTATACCAAACTCTCCAGGTCCATCTTTGCCTAGAAAACGGCTCAAATCGCTTTCTAGCACGGTGTTTACATATAACATTGTGAAAGCAGAGCCATCATCATCAACCGTGGTTATGCTTTTTGTTATCTCAGGTGCTGCATAGCGAGAGCCGGATAAACCGGAAAGTGACATTCTGACTCTAAAATTAGAGCCATCTGTATTTCTGTCCATATAGAAGAAGTGAACTGCGTGCGTGCTATTGTCCTGCCAAACTTCCCCTGCTCTATTTGCCCAAGGTCCTATTTTTCTAGCATATTCATCTATTTTTATTTTTGCGGGAGCAGCCAAATGAACACCACCCAAGTCAGCAGCCAATTGACCATCTATAAATATCCACATATCATCGTCACCTATAAATTCAAACACATCATTAGTGCCGGCAAAGTATTTAAATGTACCCGAGCCAGCCATTGAAAAACCATAGTTATGCAATTTATGCTGCACTCCCCTCTGATCTGCTGCAACTTGTGCCGCCCACTCGTGTTTTGCAAAGGCTTGACCGGGACCAGCAGAAGCGCCAGCAGCACGCCAAGCATTACAAACTTCAGCATTGCTATTTTCGTTATTAGGACCACACCAATAATTCAAGCTTTGTCTGCCCCAAGTCAAGTCTCCTTGAGAAGCATATTTATCAAGCGGGAAAAAACCGTTATCACAAGGCAAACCCGGATTCCACACAGTGCAGGTGTTATGATCATAGTTTATCAAGTATGCTCCATCAGTTTGCCTATTCAACTCTATAAAGTCATTAATGCGTTTTGCCTGCCCACCATCGCTAAACCAGGATTCCAAGAGACTTGCACTGCCACAAGCTCCATTGGCTTCCCTAGGACGTGCACAATAGCGATACACTATGTAAGGGCGGTTAAGACCTTCCGGATCTTCTTGTATATCCTCTGCTGGGCAGTTGGTGTCGTAATATAATTCGTTCTGAACCATTCCTGTGGTCACCTTTATCGGATTAGCCCAAACGTTTTGGACTACTGTTCCATCGAAATTTCCTTGTTCTCTATCAGGTCCGTTAATATAACCTCTTCTGCCGTTAGCGCCTGTGATCTCACCGTAGTGAAGAACTCTAGACCTGTCATTAATAGGAACGCTAGGATCGCAAAGGTGATATTCATTACCGGTAAAACATATTCCAGTAGAGTTTGGATTGTTTGCAGCGTCACAACCCATGAATTCCTCAAACCCGGGGGCTGTTACAGGAAAATCACGGATTATCACATCCAATAGTTCAACGGGGCGTTGTGCAAAAACACCACAAAAAAGCACAGCAAGTGCGGAAGCGAAAATAGACAGTTTTCTCAGCATAAGATCTCCAAGGCTAATCTACCTATAATATAGTAATATTTTACGCAATTTGAGTTTTTTTTTATCAAAACAGCATATTTTTACAGTTTTGTGTGATTTCTACGGCGCAATACTGTATTTTTCAAACTGGTTAGGAGCCATAGGATTTCTAGAATTCAAAAAAGGCGAACCAAATATCTTTAAAATAGACCAGTTTGTGGTTAATTCTATTTTTTCAGTGGCTTTTGCTACGCAGCCAACTGAACCTCCATTTGTGCAGGTTATAGAAATTGACTTTCCATCAGCAGAAAGCGCCCAGTGCCCTTCATGACTACTAGTCTTTCCTATGGTTGAACCGTCAAAGCTATATGTTAAATCCTCCTTAAAAATCAAAGTACCGCTTGCATCTTCATCAACTGGGTTAGCCCAATCATCATCTTCTATCTGTTCAAGCCTCCACTGACCAATTAAGCACCCAGCCACATTGCCGTTTTCACAGTGTTCCAGGCGATTTTCAGAGCTTTTTTTATCATCCGAGCAGGCAAAGAGCAAGGAAAACAGGGAGGCGCAAGCACATAGCGCCAAAAAACGATTGCGAGAAAAGAAAAATTTAACCATGTTTATAATATAGTAAATTAAACACCTCAAACTTCATGGCTTGGGTATGGGGTATGGGGTATGGGGTATGGGGTATAGGGTGTGGGGTGTGGGGATTTTTCAAAAAAATAACGGCTAAACATTGAATTAATCAGCGCTTACTAATAAACTTTCAGCTTTTTTTTGCTCATTTCTATTGAGTTGCCTACCTGCCTAACTACACCTATTCCGTATTTTTCGGCTTCTTCCAAAACGGCTTTGCTAAAAGAGAAGCCTGCAATGCCGAGGTAAACTTTGTAACCTTTGAATTCCAAGAAATATTGCTTGAATTTTTGAACTCTTTCTTCAGCAAATTTTTTAACGAATTTCGGGTGTATTCTGTTTTTCGCCTCTATTAAGGCAATGGAATTTCCATTGAGCAAAGCGATATCAAACTCTATTTCTGCGGCTCTGCTTTTATGTGCCAAGTTAAGAATCATTTCATCGTATTTAACGCCGCCAAACACAGGGTTTTCTTCAAACGCATTTTGAAAATACTGTTCTGCGTGGTGCCCTTGATTTTCATCTATGCCACCAACTTGAATGCCTAAAGCTTTTAATTTCTTATCCGTTTCAGCCATTTG
>JAITUM010000038.1 GCA_031286305.1 Candidatus Fibrimonadaceae bacterium
GCGGAGCTTTTTGAAGAAGCCATTGTTGAAGAGTCTTTGGGAGAAAAGATAAGCAAAAGGATTATTGACGAGTCTCTTAAAGGCATAGCAAATGAGGTGTCAAAATCAATGAAAAGGAAAAAATAAAAATGGTTAGTGAATTAACACGCAATACATTTTTCTTATTAACGATAATTTTCTGCGCTCTTGCCTTTGGGCAAAAGCCCACTGTTGCTGTTGTGATGAATGATAGAATCGCCGATAAGCCTAGAAAGCTATCCACTGGTGCGTATGACCAACTTCACGGAGTGATAGAGGAATTAATAGATAGCAAGTATGCGATATTTGACCGCTCTGATGATGTGCAAAAATTTCTAATGGAAGAGCAAGCGTATCAAAGGAGTGGTGCTGTTAGCGACAACACTATAAAGGCTTTAGGCGAGCAATTTGGTGTTCAGTGGCTGTGCATAGTATCGGTTAATTGGTCTAAAGATAGTTACCACTTGCAAGCAAGGCTTACGGACATTGTAACAAGAAGGTCTAAAACAGTTACTGCTGATAGCCCGTTAAATAGCAACAAGGCAATTCGTTCTGCGGCAGCGGAAATAGCAAATAAGCTACTTGACCTTGCCGACTCAAAAAGCATGGGAGGCGCAGGTTCCAGCGGCGGTTCCAGCGGCGGTTCCAGAGGCAGTTCTGCCGACAACACCTTCACCGATTCTCGTGATGGCAAAAAATACCGCACTGTTAAAATTGGCAGTCTTGTATGGATGGCAGAGAATTTAAATTACAGAGCCGGTAATAGCTGGTGTTATGATAACGATGATTTTAGTTGCAGGAAATTTGGTCGTTTGTACGACTGGGAAACTGCTATGAAAGTTTGTCCGCAGGGTTGGCATTTGCCTAGTCGCAGCGAATGGAGTTATTTGGTTCAAAACGCTGGGGATAGTGTAGCTGGAACAAAGCTTAAGGCTAAATCTCCTTCTTGGAACGGCACTGATGATTTTGGTTTTTCGGCTTTGCCGGGCGGCTTCCGCTATACGGATGGCAGTTTCGACTTTGTCGGTTCATTCGGCGGTTGGTGGACGGCTACGGAGAGTGGAAGCAATGCCTTCAACCGGAACATGCGTTCGAGCGTCGAGGGTGTGTTCGAGAACAGCAATTCTAAGGCTCTCGGTTTTTCTGTTCGTTGCGTGAAGGATTAGGTGAGGAGAATGCTATGGATGTAAAAGCTATATGGTTATTGCTAGTAGAGAAAGTTACAGCTGCACCTGCTACTATGATATCCGCAGGTACTGCTATAGCAGCCGTGATTGCAATTATAAAATTTGGGTCAAAGATTTTGGATATAATACTTAATCCCAGAATTGAGAAAGTAGTTGATAAAAAAATAATTGATAAAATGCTTAACGAAAAAATCGAAAAGTATTTGAGCAATATAAACCACAAACAGCTTAGTACTGATGCTCATTTATCAAGAATGATTAGCCATCTTTTATTGGAAACTTCAAAAGAAAAAAAACCGAAAGAGTATGTATGGGCTATAGGCTGGGCTTTTCGCTCGTTTCAGCGATATGCAAATATTTACAAGGAAAATGAAAAGAATTATAACGATTTTGCCGGCGACTTGATAAAAATAATTGCAGACTCAATGGGAATAATATCTAACTTAGAAATAACTGAACTTCATGAGCAAATAAAAGGTAACAATAGATTAAATAGAAAAACAGTGCGCATGGTTAAAGATATATTTGATTTTTATGAAAATGAACAGTCTAGAAAATTACTTAACAATTGCGCCAGTGTTATTGATTATGATGATTTCCGTCTTTTATGCAAAAATTTTGTTCAGTTAATAATTTTATCTTGCCCTTTGCCTGCTAATGATAAAAGCACGCTAGAAAATATTGAGTCGAAGTTAAAAGATATTTCAACTTATAAAGAATCGGAAATGTTCAATAAAATAGTGGAATCAATTGACAAAAGTGTTATTTCTAATTTGAAAAAAGATATAAGCAGCAGTGTAGAAAAAATACAAAACAGTGCTGTAACGAACCGCTGAGGCTTAGGAATTTTTAACAAGAAACTTCAACACAGGAGACTGCAAATGAAAACCCTTAAATTAATCGCCATGCTTTTGCTTTTTTGCAATATTGCAATGGCTCAGCAGAAATCAAAGGTAGCGATTGGTGTTATTGGCGAAGAACCGCCCAAATCCAATGCTCTTAAAGGCCTTGGTTCGCAATTGACAAAAGCTCTGGTAAAGAACGGCGAATACACTGCCGTTGACCGCTCGGATGCAATACTCAAACAGATTGGCAAAGAGCATCGTTATCAGAGAAGCGGTGCTGTGAGCGACAGGCAGATTAGAGAGCTTGGAAAACAATTTGGCGTGCAGTATATGTGCATAGTTGAAAGTTCGAAAGTTATGGATTCTTATTTGCTTGAAGCGAAGTTGGTTGATGTGGAAACCGCAGAAATAATAGGCATGGGCAGCACTCCCAGCGGGCTTGCCAGCATTGGAGATTTGATTGCTGCCAGCGAGGAACTGTCAATTCAGCTTTTGGGTTCAGGAACAAAGGGCAGAGGCAGTCAGCGGCAATCCGGCAGTTATGGAAGCGGGGTGTTTTTAGACCCGAAATATAAACCAAATGAAATTAGCCAAAACTTTATAGATGTTGTTGGCAGCAAAATTCCAATGATAAGTGCCGGAACTTGTGTAAGCGGTATAATGGTTCGAATTGAAGCGAAAGAACCGAGTTGTTCGAAAGGTTCAATTGGTTTGGTGTGTGGCATTGATGTAAGTTTAAGCGGAACAGATTGTAAAAATAACAAAAAACTTAACTTGAGAGGCTCGATAAGAGGCATGGATAGATATAGAGAAGAGTTGGCTCTTAGGCAAATGTGGAGAAGGTTTGACGACGGGACACTAGAATTCTTGGATGATTGGAAAGATAAACTTAAACCCTGGATGGAAAAATGAAATCACTGTTAAGAATAATCCCTGTGTTGCTGGCAACTTTGTCTTTTGCAACCCCCACTGTTCGTCTTGAATTGCCCAAGCAATTGCAAAAAAATGTTATTCCGAATTTTGTAGCAAGAGACAGGAATGCCGATGCTCCGTTTAATTTGGGCAGCCTTAGAAGATCGGTAAAGCCGGAAACGGAACGTGTTGTTATTGCGTATTTTGCCACTTGGTGCAAACCATGCCGCGAAGGAATAACGAGTCTTAGCAAAAACAGTCAGCAACTTGAGGAAAACAACATCCAAGTTATTTTGGTTAATGTAGGCGAATCTGATGTAGCTTCTGTGCATAAGTGGGTAAGAGAATATGGCAATTCTGATTGGCTTCTCATTATGGATACAAGGCAGCAACTGGTTAAGCCTTTTGGTTTGTTGAAACCGGGTGAGCAGACCATAGTTTTGCCTTTAACTTTGATTTTAGATAATAAGCTTAAACCAATAGGTTTGTTAGGCACTGAAGGCGATGATTGGCCTGCTTTGCTGTGGCAAGAAGAAAATTTTAACCCCTAACAAAAGGAGATAATATGAAAAAAGTTTTAATTTCGTTATTAGTTTTGGCAAGTTTTGGCTTCACAGCCTTAAATGTTGCTGTGATAAACACTGAAGTAGACATGGAGTCGGCAGTGGCTAAGGAGATTAAAGACTCTGAGCTTCGCTACATAACTCAAGATATACGCCGGCAGGCTACGAATAATTTGCCCAGAGGCAAGTATCGTGTTATGACAGATGTATCTGTGCAGGCGCAGAGCGAGGCGATTTTGCGGGAGTGCATGGAAGAAAACTGCATGATTGCTCTTGGCGAAAAAATAGGCGCAGATTATATTGCCCGCGGAACCTTGAGCAAATTCCGCAGAAGGTTTACCTTGACTGTTGAAATTTACGATACTAAAAATGGAATGCTGGTAGCCAGTTCTTCAGCTGTTGAGAACGAAGAGATTGACGGGTTGCTGGATGATTTTCGGAAAATAGCTCCAAGTTTTTTCGGTAGAATGGATGGTGGTGGTAACCCAAAGACGCCTTCAAAGAAGGCAGAAAGAAAATCGTCCATGCCTTCAAGCTCTCGCTTTGGGCTTGTTGGCGGAGTTGGTTTGAATCAGTTTGATTCTGATAATTACGATTATGATAAAAAGCCAGGCGTTAAATTTGGTGTAGTCTGGTTTCAGCCAATAACTTCGAGCGGTGAATTAGAAATTAGTGCCGTATGTGGCAAGTATCCTTATTATTATTATTATAATAAAGATGAAGAAAGCAAAGAATTCACCAGCATAGATGTTCCCGTACTCTATCGTCATTCTTTCAATTCATTTTATAGCTCAGCCGGTGTGAATATAGGCATTCCTGTTAAGAATTTCCATGATGTTAGTTTAGTAGGAGACATTTTCGACATTTCTTTAGTATTTGGTGCTGGATGGCAATCGCAATCGGGTCCGTTTTTTTTAGGTCTTAAGTATTTTATGCCTATTGTTTTTAAAGGCGGAATATATTTAGAGGCAGGGTATTTGTTTTAAGGATTTGTTTTTATGAAAAAAGTTTTAATTTCGTTATTAGTTTTGGCAAGTTTTGGTTTTTCTGCCTTAAATGTTGCTGTGATAAACACTGAAATAGACATGGAGTCGGCAGTGGCTAAGGAGATTAAAGATTCTGAGCTTCGCTACATAACTCAAGATATACGCCGGCAGGCTACGAATAATTTGCCCAGAGGCAAGTATCGTGTTATGACAGATGTATCTGTACAGGCGCAGGGCGAGGCGGTTTTGCAAGAATGCATGGAGGAAAACTGCATGATTGCTCTTGGCGAAAAAATAGGCGCAGATTATATTGCCCGCGGAACCTTGAGCAAATTCCGCAGAAGATTTACCTTGACTGTTGAAATTTACGATACCAAGAATGGAATGCTGGTGGCTAGTTCTTCGGCTATTGAGAACGAAGAGATTGATGGTTTGCTAGATGATTTTAGGAAAATAGCTCCAAGTTTTTTTAGAAAGATGAGTGGAACTGATAGTAAAAAGACTACTACAAGTAAAACAGAAAAAGTATCGTCCGTGCCTTCAAGCTCTCGTTTTGGAATTGTTGGCGGAGTAGGTTTGAATCAGTTTAAAAGTAATAATCACGATTATAATAAAAAGCCAAGCGTTAAATTTGGTGTAGTCTGGTTTCAGCCAATAACTTCGAGCGGAGAATTAGAAATTAATGCCGTATGTAGCAGGTATCCTTATTATTATGATAATTATTATAGTGATAATCATGATCTTAATGATTCATTCATCAGCATAGATATTCCCGTACTCTATCGCCATTCTTTCAGTTCATTTTATAGCTCAGCTGGTGTGAATATAGGCATTCTTATTAGTGATTATCTTCTCGGTGGTGATGATGTTAGTTTAGTAGGAGACATTTTCGACGTTTCTTTAGTATTTGGTGCTGGATGGCAATCGCAATCGGGTCCGTTTTTTTTAGGTCTTAAGTATTTTATGCCTATTGTTTTTAAAGGCGGAATATTTTTAGAGGCAGGGTATTTGTTTTAGGAAGCAGGGCGTCCACAATTCATGGCTGGGCAATCACGTTGTTGGATTACCCCTACACAAAATTGCTTTTAAATGTTCTTTACCCCATAAAATCGGGTTTTTGTGAATGTATTCTGCAATTTCTGCATATTCTGTTTCGTTGCGGATAACATGTTCGTAATAATTGCGTTGCCATAGCTTCTTGTTAAATGGTACCCAACTTGAGGTTTTAACTCCATTTATGTATTTATTCGTTGTTCCTGTTTTGCAACGGTTAATTAAATACGGCAACGACATTTCGTATTGATTTGTGGTTGGGTAACCATAATTCGTTGCAGGGCAATCAACAACGTGATTGCCCCATAGGCACTAACACAATCTCATTTTAACTCATAAACCTGCGAAAAATATCATTTTTTTTAGGTTGACCTGCGCTTCGCATGATTCGCCAGCGATATGCTAAGCGGGGAGAGCGTCGAATAGTTGTGGCTGGGCTACAATAACCCAAACTTTTGCTTTGCCTCGGTCAAAGAAACGCCACTCTCCCAAAGGGAAAACAACTCCCTAGTTCGTTCT
The DNA here is from genome assembly GCA_031286305.1 of Candidatus Fibrimonadaceae bacterium. Lineage (GTDB taxonomy): Bacteria > Fibrobacterota > Fibrobacteria > Fibrobacterales > Fibrobacteraceae > Fibrimonas. The sequence continues at coordinate 6,084 of JAITUM010000038.1, forward strand.
TCGCGACCCTCCTCACGACCTCTAGCTTCGCCAATGGCAACGCCTCGCGCCTCACCAATGGTGATGCCACGTGCTTCACCTCGCGCCTCGCCCTGCTCCTCTGCATAAGCCAACTGAGCGTAGCGGTCGTTCTTGCCCATAAAACGAGCTAAATACTGATCATACTCCATACGAGAAAAATTAGAAATAAGTATAACAGACATTTGGTAAAAATTTGTAGATGGGCTTTTTTTGATATTCTGGTAAAATTCAGCGCGGGTGTATAAACGGTCAAGAAGATCATTTTTGAAATGCGCAGGCTTTTCCTCAAATTCGTGGGCATGGCGAAGCGAGTAAATGAGTTGGTCACCAAAGCTCTGGCATTCATTGACAGTTTTGATAAAACGAGGCAGTACCACAAAAGCAAGGTTGAGGTAGTTGTATCTAACATTGAGATTCTCATCATTTCGTTGCGAAATGTATTGCACTACCCCATTGCAGTCAGGACCAAAGTCCATGTCGAAATCGAGGAAGTTGAGGGAATAGTGATTGGGGAAGTTGAAATCCCAAGCTATGCCTTTTTTGCCAGAGCTGGCTATGGAAGTGCCGGAATAGAAGAGGGCTCTCTGAATGAAGTGCTTTTGGGGCAATATCTGCATCTCAGTTATGAACCTGTTGCCTTCGGCGTCTTGACAGTGTATGTCTAGAACGGCATCTCTGTCTGTTGGCGTTTGTCCTGGTATGTAAGGGTTCTTGATATCAACATCCTTTATTGGGTGAGCAAGTTTGCACTCGAGGAATGTGTTTAGCATTGCCACGAGCAAGTCTTTGTCTTCTTCGCTTGCGAATACTCTTTTGAATGCCAAATCTTGCGTTAGCTGAGCGTAGCGTCCAAGAGTTATTTTTTCCATAAGAACCTCCGTTAATTTATGTTCTCTATATCCTTAGACGGAAAAAACGGGAAAAATAATTTTAAAAGTGCAAAAAAAATGCAAAATGCAACTACCTGTTGTCATTTGCGGCGATTTTGGGTTAATTTCGTCGTTTTTTTTTGAAAAAACAGAGCGTTGCGACGTAGGAGGCACTAACTGGCATGTTTGCATTACCAAACAATGGCTTAAGTTAATGCCTATGTTGGATTGCCCCTACGGTTTTTTGTTTTGTATAGACAAGAGACATAGTTTACAGCCCAGCCATGAATTGTGATTGCCCCTCATGCAGCCATGCTATCCTTCCAATTCTATATCTTTATATTTCTGCTCTAAAAATTTATCCACAGACATTTTTCCTGCATACTTTCCGCGCAATTTGAAAAAATCTGTAGAGCTAATTCTATTTACGGCATCTTCAAAAAACACAACCATAACCCTATTGCCATCTTGAGTCCCAATAGGCTTTTCATCTAATTCCACCACTCCACTCTTGTACATGCCATACACAGCAGCTTGCATAACTATTCCTCCGGCAAGATTTCCTTCTAAAAGAGAAAATAATATTTTTTTTGCCTTTACGCATAACGGTGCGTTAGAGAACAATATACGCCTTGCGCAACGGTATGCGGGCAAGAAGGGGTAGCGGCGCACGGAGTAGCCGCGAGGGGAAGACCTTCCCCTAAAAAATTTTCTAAATTCCTCCCATGTCTACACCCAAACGTTCCATTCCCGAAAGGTTCGCAAGCTGGTACATACCGCTAGTTCACAGAAACAAATTCAAAGCATTGGGTTTGTATCTAGGCATAGCGCTTGTTTGCGCATTTACAATACTCGTTTATCCGGGGTTAAAACTGGATGCGGATTTGTCCAAGCTCCTGCCCGAGACTACCCCAAGCGTTATAGCTCTAAACGAATCATTCGAGCGCTTTGGCAGCACAGACCGCTTTATGATAGCAATACAAAGCGAAAATGCAGAGCTTGTAGCCCAGCTTCAAGACTCAATAAAAGAATATATGCACAGAAACTGGAAAAAAGACTATGTCACCATCCAAATAGATAACGATAATAAGTTTTTCAAAGATAATGCCCTGCTTTATTTACCGGTTGAACACCTGGAGAATATCAGAGACAACCTTGAAGATGTTCAGCTTGAAATAGGGCGCAAAAACTTGCCCCTTGTTGTTGATTTGGTGCAAAGAACAGAGAAAAAAGAACGAGTATGGTTTGATGCAAATATACCCCAAGAGCTTGGGCTTCCAGATGAGGCTGCCGGAGCTTTTGATGCGTTCTTTAAAAAGGAGAAAAAAGAAGAAGAAGATGCTGAAGCTATTAGCATATGGGATTCAAAAGCACCTGTGCCGTCGCATTTAAAAACAAGGTTAATAGGCAGCCCAAGGCCAGATAGCACCGGGAAAATTTTGTTCAATGGAGTTGTGCAGGCAAAACTTTCAAAACCCTCAACAAACTACGCTTTTGTTGAACATATACTCGCGCGCTCCGATACCCTTATCCGATATTTTAATGCAAAAAAATACGATTCGCCAATACGCTTTACCGTTGAAGGAACGTATGAAGGTTTAAAAGAAGTTGAAGATTTGCAAAATGATTCCGCTACATCTTTTGCCATAGGTTTTGTTTTAATATTGCTTGTGACCATATGGTTTTTCAGAAGCATAAAAGGGCCTCTCCTCGTTATAGGCACCATACTTTATGCCTGCATTCCAACGCTTTCATTTGTATCGGTTTTTTACGGAACCCTAAACCCATTTACCGTATTTGTAGCTACAATAATTTTAGGTATAGGCACAGATTATGCAATACATATGTTGGGCACCACGCAAAAGCAGCTGCAAAAATTCCCCAATATTGATGAAGCTCTGATAGAAGCGCAAAAGGAAATGTTCAAACCGTTTTTGCTTGCCAGCAGCACAACCATGCTCGCATTCTTAACGCTCTTGGCAGCGCATTTCAGAGGTTTTTACGAGTTTGGCGTTGTGGCGTCTTGCGGTGTTCTGTTCAGTATGCTCTCATCGCTTTTGGTTCTGCCTGTTGCAATATTCATTTCCGGCGGCATTCCAAAAGCTCCGGACAGAAGCCTTTTGCCGGCATCTTGGAGTGATGCAAAGGTTTTCCAGTTTTTTAAACGGCTTGCTACCATAGGTTTTATACTCGGCATAATTGCCCTGTTCTTTGTGCCTCATGTGGGTTTTGAACATAATCTTCAAAACTTGCGCAGAGAAGCTACGGAGAAAAAACAAAAAGAAGGCATATCTACGGGACTTGCTCAGGCAAGCAGCCGCAGAGCATCCAGCCCGGCAGCAGTTATGGGCTCCACAACGGAGCAGTTGGATAAACTTTACGATACCTTGATGATTCGCCTGCACAAAGAAAAAGATACAACGCAGCTTCGCAGTTTCTTAACGCTCAGAACATTTGTGCCGCCAATTGAGGCACAAAAAGAGAGATTGGAAATTATAGAAGAGATAAGAGACTTGGTAGAAGCAAGAGTTTTTGACAGAGCTACCGGCGAAGATTCTTCCAACATAGCTGCCTTGAGAGATTTGGTTTTGGTGGAAAATCCTTTTACCGCCGAAGATATTCCCGAGTGGGCGCTGGACTTGCTGAGAGAAAAAGATGGAAGCTATGGGAAAATAGGCTTTATCTACGGGCGTTATCCGTCTTGGTATGCAAGAGCGGTTCATAAATTCCAAGAAGATTATGGAAATTGGAATTTTGATGGAGAAAAACTCAGGGTATTTTCTTCGCAGTTCATTTTGTCTGATGTTATAGAATCGGTAAAATCAGATAGCTTTAAACTCGCGTTTGTTATAACCCTCGTCATATTCTTGAGTTTGGTTCTTAGTCTTAGAAAACCATCTAAGTTTGCTACGGCCTTTTTCTCTTTTGCTATGGGATTGATACTCACAATGGGGCTTTTGGGTTTCTTAACCTATTTCTTTGAATTTGGAAAAATCAGCATTTACAATGTTATAGTAATACCTCTAGTTTTAGGGCTTGGCATTGACTGTGCAATTCACTTTGTGACATGCTGGACACATAGCGAAAAAATGACTTTGAGGGAACTCATCGATTCCACTGGAAGAAATGTTTTAGCAAGTTCTTCTACAACAATCGCAGGTTTTGTGGGTATGTTATTCACAGCGCACAGAGGGTTGCGAGGCATTGGCGAACTTACTTGCATAGGGATATTTATATTTATGATAGCAGGTATAATTTTCTCAACTTTCTTCTGCGCTGTTTGGCTCAAAAAGAAAAATGCCTAAAGTCTTTTTCTACTTGCTTTTAGCAACTGTAGTTTCCGCTTTTGCTAATCCGTTTTTGGATTCTTTGGTAGCTTATGCCGATTCTCTGGCTTCGGGCGCAAGGCTTGGAGTTTCCGTTCGTTCTGTTAAAACAGATTCCATTGTTTATAGCCACAAAGGGAACGAATGGTTCACACCCGCTTCCACTCAGAAATTGCTGACAACTGCAGCGGCCATTGAAACTATTCCTTTGAACTACGCTCCTAAAACCCTGCTTCATTTGGAGGGAGTTAGGAGAAACAATGTTTTTTCCGGTTATCTCAGAATAGAAGGCAGAGGTGACCCGAATATATCGGCAAGATATTACCCAAACGCACTTTTTTTCCCCAGCAATTTAACGGATTCTCTTAGGGGCAGAGGTATAGATACTTTGCGCGGAATATTAGATTTAGACACTTCTTTTTTCAGAGGGCCAAGAAAACCGCCTCAATGGCGAGCAAGATTTTTTGACGCCTGGTATGGAGCGGAAATTTCATCAATTTCTTTTAACGATAATTGTGTGCTGATTGAAATAAGACCCGGAGCAAAAGATGGAGATTCTGTGCAAATAACTCTTATCCCTGATGTTGGTTATGTTAAAATTAATAACGAAATGACAACCGGAGGAAGAGGAGCCAGACATAAGCACATTATGGATCCTGTAAAACCGGAAATAACATTTACCGGAACCATTGGAGCAAAAACTTCACTGACCACAATGGTTTTGCCTGTTCGCAACCCGCCGGCTTATTTTAAAGCGGCTTTTTTAAAAAGCTTGGAACAATCCGGCATTGTTTATATAGAAGATAAAAACGTGCTAAGAGGCAAGGCTTTGGATAGCGTTGTTTTAGCGGGCCCTCCTTTGAAAAGTTTGTTAGATGAAATAAATCAAAGAAGCCAAAATATGCATGCAGAAGCATTGCTGCGCATTTTGGGACAATATGAAAAGCAAGACGGAAGCGTAGAAAGCGGTATTTTAGCCCAAAAATTATTTTTGAAAAATGCAGGGCTTCCTGTGGATGATTTTAAGATTGCCGATGGTAGCGGGCTTTCGGCGCAAAACTCATTGAAGCCAAATTCATTGACTAGAGTTTTAACCTATATGAAAAAGCAAAAAGAAGGCGATATATATGTTGCTTCACTTGCTATACCCGGAGTTTCCGGCGGAGGCAAGCGAGTGGATGTTGAATTAAAAGATGATATAAGGTTCAAAACCGGATTTATAGAAGGTGTTCATGGTCTTGCAGGTTATATAGCCGCAGACGGTGACACTCTTGCTTTTGCCGTTTATTTAAACAATGCGCAAAGAGTGAAAGAAGCTACGGCACGTGATCTTTTAGATACCCTGGTGGGGCGCATAGCGAAACGGCACAACAGCGAAGTAGAACACTTGGAAATAGGGAAAAAATTATGGCAAGACGGTTATGCTATAAAAAACATACATGAACGAATAAATTACTTTGCCAACAGACTAAGAAACAAGCCTTATTTTTTAGGCCCGACGGGTGAGGGAATGTCGGTTTTTCCAAGCTATAAACCAAGAGTAAATTTTAACGAAATGGATTGCGTTACATATATAGAGCATGTTTTGGCTCTTGCTTATGCAAAAAACTATGATGATTTTTTCAACATACTGCAAAATATTCGCTATAAAAACGGAGTTATTGAATATAATATGCGAAATCATTTTTTGGTGGCAGATTGGATTAAGAACAATGGGTTTACAATAGGCAGTGAGCAGTGGGCAATGCCCGGAGCGGTTACAAACTCCGATTTGGATATTTTTGAAAAGGAAATAGATAAAAAGAAATTTTTTAAGGATTCTAAAATAGAGAATCCTAAAATCAGCATTGAATTTTTGCATAAAGATAAAGCCATTATTTATGCAGATACAGTTAAATTTGTGCGAGATACTGTTTTTGGAGTTATAATTTTGAGTGACTTGCCGGGATTGGATGCTGCGCACACAGGTTTTGCAGTTAATCGTAAAAACGGCGGTTTGATGTTTCGCCACGCTTCGCAATTAAAAGGAAGAGTTATTGAAGAGCCTCTTTCTGATTTTTTAAAGACTACAAGAATTAAAACTCCGGGTATTGCTTTTTTTAGATTTAAGGAAGAGGACTTATAGTGGACTCTTCTGTTAAGAATTTGAGAATAGAAATAGCAAAAATTTTTGCAGAAAACGGGCAGCTTTCTGCAAGTGACTATGCCGCATTGCAAATTTTGGCCGCTTATGACGGAATTCCTTATGAAGACCTTGAAGAAATAACCGGTTCGGTGGAAGCAGATTTTTTGAGAATGCGCAGCATTCTGCTTTCACATTTGCTGTCCGGAAAACCGGCTATGCAGCTCATACAAAAAACTGCACAATCTCTTTCAATAAACGATAGTCTGTTAAAAGATATGTTCGCAAAAACAGAGAGGCAAATAAAAATTTCAGCACAAAATTTAGCAAGAGGCAAAGCAGATAATTTTATTCCAATTGAATACAGAAATTTTGCTACCGCAAAATTTCATTTCTCAAAAGAGGAGTTGGAACTTTCCGATGAACAGTTATATTCAGCTGTTCAAACCGGAGACTGCGAAAAGATAAAAGACCTAATATCAAACGGTGCAGATATTTTCATTTTAACAGACTCATGGAAAAGAAAAACGCTTTTGCATAAAGCTGTTGAAAGCAAATTTGCAAATATAGCAGAGATTTTGATTGAAAATGGAATTTCCGTAAATGCTTGTGATAGCAATGGAGATACTCCATTGCATTACTGCGCCAAAAATGATAGCATTGAATGTGCTGATGTTTTAATAAAGCACGGTGCAGATCTTAAAATGTCGAATGCTGCTTTGAAAACTCCTCTTCACATTGCCGCAGAAATCGGAAATTCTGAATTTGTAAAATTAGCTTTGTCTCAAGATATAGTTGTAGATGCTTTGGACTACAAGGAGCAAACTCCGCTTTCGCTTGCCGCTGAGCATGGCAATCTGGAAATTTTGCAAGAACTGCTAGCAGCCAAAGCTTATGTAAATTTTCGTTCCAAGCAAACAGGGTGGTCGCCGCTTCACCATGGAGCAAAAGCAGGTAATGCAAAAATTATAGATACCCTCTTGCAAAATCATGCCGAACTCAATTCTTTGGATAATAATGGGAACACGCCACTTTCCATTGCTGTTATGAACGGTCATGAAAAAGCCGTAAAATATTTTTTTTCAAAAAAAGCAGATTCACGTTGCAGTGGAAAAAAAGGAACATCGCTTTTGCATATTGCTGCTATAAATAACCATGTTGGAATTATTAATATTCTGCTTTCAGAAGGTTTTGATTTGGAAACAAAAGATGATAACGGCAACACCGCCCTTCATGTGGCTGTGTCAAATTCATCTGAGGATGCTTTAAAAGTACTTTTGGAAAAAGGTGCCGGTTTTGCAAAAAATGTTTGGGGCATAACTCCCTTGCATAACGCGGCAAAAAATAAAAGTTTGAGAATTGCTGCTTATTTATTAAAACGCGGAGCGGAATTGAATCGTGCAGACATAGGCGGAAAAAGCCCTTTGCACATGGCTGTGCAGAACGGCTCCGTAGAAATGATTTCTTTTTTGCTAAAATGCGGCGCCGATGTAAATGCCATAGACAACGAAGGAAACACACCGCTTCACTACGCTGTAAAAGAAAAATCAAGTGAAGTAGCAAAAATCTTGCTTAAACACGGCGCAAATATAAACACAAAAAACGAAGATAAACTAAGCCCTATTCTCTTTGCCGCGCAAAGTGGTTCCTTTGAATGCGTGTTTTTTTTGTTCTCCAGCGGCGTAGAAGAGACCAAAGACCGCAAGGGTAGAACTTTATTGCACATAGCAAGCGCGAAAAATCATGTTAAAATTGTAGAATTTTTGCTTGAAAATAAAAGTGAAACCGAAGTTTTTGACAACAACGGATATTCTCCATTATTTATTGCCGTTATTTACGGAAGTACGGATTCATTTTTTGCACTTTGCAAAGCCGGCGCAAAAATAGACACCATTAGCTCTGATGGCGAAACTATTTTGCACATAGCGGCCAAATATAACAGGCTGAGCATTGCCGAATATTGCATTTCTTGCGGTTTAAACATTGATGCTACCACCTCAAATGAAAAAACGCCAATGTTCTATGCTGCTGAGCATTCTAATTTTGAAATGTTGAATTTTCTACTCAAGCGAGGCGCTTCTTTAGCCATACCGGATACAGAGGGAAATTCCATATTGCATGCAACCGCCATAAGCAATAATTATAATGCTGTGGAATTTTTGCTGCGACATAATTTAAAAATAGATGAGAAAAATAAATTTGAGCGCACTCCCCTTATGTTCGCTGCGTTATTCGGCAATATTGAAACTGCACGAGTTCTAATTGAAAATGGGGCAAACTTGGATGCGCGCGATAAGCGTTCGGAAAATAAAGATGTTAGCATTGGAGAAAAGAATGGCGGCGGCTGGGCACCGCTTCACTATGCTGCTGCGTGGAATCGTACGGAGATAATAAAACTTTTGCATTCAAAGGACGTGGACATAAATTCAAAAGATTACGATGACTGGACCCCTCTTTATATAGCGGTATGGAAAGGGCATTTGAAAGCAGTGGAATTGTTGCTGAGCCTTGGTGCCAAAATAGAAGCTGCAAGTAAAGGCGGCTGGAATGTTTTGCATTGTGCAGCGGCATGGAACAAAGCAGAAATAGCAGCATTTTTAATAAACAAAGGTGCAAACATAAACGCTTTGGACGATGACGGCTGGACTCCTCTTTATGTAGCGGTGAGCAATGGTTCTGTTGAAGCCGCAAAAATACTAGTTTCCAAGCGTGCTGATATTTACATAAAAGACAAAAAAGGAAAAACCCCGCTCGATTTAGCCATCAAGATGGGACACAAGGAGCTTGAAAATATCATCTTGCGCAATGGTGGCGTTAAGTAAGAGCAGATTACTATAGTAATCAATGATTAATTCGTTGTTTGGGATTGGGGATTAGGGATTGGGGATTGGATTTTGCAAAAACCACTGTTTTTAAGCAGATTTGATCGTTTTTTCTGAGCCAATCTAATCCCCAATCCCCAATCCCTAATCCCGAGCGAGTAAATCATTGTTTACTATATTATCTTTGTATGGGTATGGTCCTAACTAGCAAAGAACTTGCTGCTTTAATAAAGCAAGATGGTTGGTTCTTTGTTCGTCAAACAGGTAGCCATTCGCATTACAAGCATCCGGTAAAGCAAGGTCTTGTGACAATACCCACACATAGCAGAGATCTCAAAAAAGGGACTGCGAACAGCATTCTTAAACAGGCAGGTTTGAAATGACAACGTACATAGCATTGTTTGAATATGAAGCCGGAAAACAAGGTTTTAGCGTTGTTTTTCCAGACTTTCCGGGATTGATAACCGCAGGCGATACTTATCAAGAAACCTTGCAAATGGCTCACGAAGCTCTTGCCGGGCACATTGAAGTTTTGCAAGATTATGGTGAAATACCTAAACCTAGAACAATAGAGCTTATACAGGAAACTTGGGAAGAGTGGGATGAATGGAAAAATAATTACTCATTTCTTGTGGTTCCTATAATTGATACGGTAACTTCCAATCATTCAGAATTTGTAAGCACATTAGAACATTCTTTTGAAAGGTAAATATATTTTAGCCATCAAGATGGGACACAAGGAGCTTGAAAATATCATCTTGCGCAATGGTGGCGTTAAGTAAAATGCAATTTTTTGGATTTTCTTTTGCTATTGTTCTGTAACCCTCGGCGACTCGCTCAAAGAACTCATTTTTTTCCAGTTCAATGCGGTCTTGCCCGCTCCTAGCCCCATCACGCGCTTGCCTTTCACGGCTGAGCGAAACCGGTAAATCTAAAATGAATGTTTTGTTTGGAAAGCAGTCCCCACAAGTTATGTTGAGCAAATTTTTTATCATGTCGATATTTAACCCTCTGCCATAACCTTGATATGCAAGCGTGCTATAAGCAAAGCGATCTGCGAGCACAACAACACCCTTTTCCAAAGCAGGTTTTATTACCTCGTGGAGCAACTGCGCACGAGCGGCATTGTATAAAAGCAGCTCAGTGATATTATTCATCTTATTTTTATGCGCAGGGTTCAGCAAAATTTCTCGCACATTTTCAGAAATCTCCGTTCCACCCGGTTCTCTTATTTTTAAAACCTCAAAGCCTTTGTTTTTAAACAAATTCTCAAGCGCTATAATCTGCGTACTTTTTCCAGAACCATCTATGCCCTCAAGGCAAATGAAATTCCCCATGTTACTCCACAGGGAGTGTGAAGTCTTCGCTTAAAATTGCGCCTTGACCGGTCAGAGCCTCTTTTTGCAAAGCCGAACCGGGAGCAATATTAGCCTGTTTGGTAGCCATAACCCCAAGGGTTAAAACAACCGCAAACAAAGCGAGTGCCACATAGCGGGTTAGCTTCTGAATAAAGGTTGCCGCCCCAGCCGTTGAAAACGCAGACTGCGCCGTCATTCCGCCAAGCCCGGCCAAACCACCCATTTTATCGTTCTGCACAAGAACAAGCAGTACAAGCAGTATACATAAAACCACATGCACAACAATTAAAGTCCAAAAAATAGCACCCATTTATTTTTCCTCTGCTGCACTAATTATAGAAAAAAACGAGTCGGATTTCAAGGCTGCACCGCCAATTAATCCGCCATCTATGTCTTTTTGCGCTAAAAGACCGCTTGCATTGGTAGGATTCATGCTCCCGCCATATTGAATGCGGAGAGCTTCTGCTACAGACTCGCCGTATAACTGAGCTACCAGGGAGCGAACATATTTTTGAGCCTCCTGTGCTTGGTCGTCTGTTGCCACAACACCGGTACCAATAGCCCAAACCGGCTCATAGGCAATAACGGTTTTCAGGGCATCTTCGGCAGAAATGTCTTTGTAGGCGCCTTTTACCTGTGCTGTTAAAACACTTTCCAGTTTGCCGCCATTCCGCTCATCCAAGGTCTCGCCAATGCAAATTATAGGTTTTAAGCCTGCACTCAAAACCTTTTTTGCCTTTAAATTAACTGTCTCGTCTGTTTCGTGGAAATATTGCCTTTGCTCGGAGTGCCCGATTATAACATATTCCACGCCAATTTCTTTAGCCATGTCTATGGAAACTTTGCCTGTGTAGGCTCCCTGGTCTTGCCAGTGAATATCTTGAACGGCCAGCTTAACATTGCTACCCTTAACCACGTCTGCAACTTTTGCAGCTGCCAGGTATGTTGGGGCAATTACCACTTCTGTCTTTGAAATGCCTTTGGTTTTTGCAACAATTTCCTCTGCAAGAGCAACGCTCTCAGCAACGGTTTTGTTCATTTTCCAGTTTCCAGCTATTATATAAGAACGCATATTTTCTCCTTTTACCAATGAAGGGGTAATATAGAAAATGCATTTTCTATATTACCCCTTCATACATAGGAAACTGATTATGACTTTTGCTTTGATTTGTGATGAGTACTTTCAAAAGAAAGTATCTGGAATTTGGTTCAATGGAGAAATTCCAAACCATAAAGTGGTCAATATGACTGCAGATAACTTATTGGAAACCGGAAAACTGCCCGAAGGGATTTCTGCAGTTCTGATTGAACGGGCCACTTGGCAAAAAAACTTCAGCATGTTCCGCTATTTCAACATGCTTCCGCTTTTAGAAGAAAAAGTTTTGGCATTTATTGCAAGTACACCAGAGCCTGAGCTAAAGGGTCGCGGAGCTATGAGAGGCAAGGAATTCATTTTCCCAAACGGCATTAACGCAGACGACGCCTCAGCACAGCTAACTCGTTTGCTAGAGCTTGCACCACCGGCTTTTACGCACCCAAAGCCTAAAGTCCTAGCTTAAAGCAGCGCTGGTTTGCCATGAAAAGAGTGACGCTTGAAACCATTCTAGATAAAGCGTGCCTTTTTGGATTGCGAGGGGGTAAGAATTTATTGGAGCATTTGCCCGAATTGCAAGGCGATAAAAAAGGGCTTTTAATAGAACTGAGCAATAGCGAGCTTTTTAAGCAAAATGCTTTTGCAAACATTTCTGCCATTTCAGATTTTAGTGAGAAAAAATCTTGGAAAATAATTCCAAATGAACCTGACTTCAAGTTTCCGGAAGAAAAAGAAAAATGGATTAATTGCTACATCAACATAAGCACGCTAAAACGCAGTTTTGCAAGAATTGCGGTAATTCTCCCGGAAGAAAAAAATGAACATTTGGAGAATATTGAAAAATCATGTGTTGAGATTTTCAGCGAAAACGATTTGCAGGGGGTGAATATCGACGATTTGCTCAGGCTAAAAATTGCAACATTAAATATACCGCAAACACCTTTGTTTTTAACTGCAAAATATTTTTGGCTTTTTGTTTTGCCGCTTTGCGCCTTGCCGTTTTTTATAGCCAGCCAGCCCGGGGAACAGGTTAGCAATTTGCGAAATATTTCCAGCGAAGTGCAAAAATATTCGGAAAAAAGCGATATAATTCATGTTCTTAGGGATGGAGAATCTTTAACGCAAATTGCCCGTTTTGCAATTGGAAAATATAACTCCTTGGTCACCACAGAAGCAATGGTGAGAGAATATTTGAAGGAAAATGGACTTTCTTTAGAGAGTAAAGTAAAACCCGGCGATACTTTGCGATTAAAGTTGCCGACTTTCAACAATCCTCGCCATAAATCCATGCAAGCTGCATGGGGATTTTTCACAGGACTTTTGAACGATAGCCTTGCCTACATGACGGAACTTTACAATGAAAGGCAGACCACCACCATGCGCAGGCACGATGGCATAGATGTAGCGGGGCGCAGGGGAACCAGGATTTTATCCCCTTTTAGCGGAACGGCCTGGGTTGCGGAAGATGAGCGCGGCGGGCTTATGATAGCGGTAGCCAGAGAAAAAGATTTGCTTGTTTTTATGCACTGTGACCAGCGCTTTTATTTGAACGGGCAAGCGGTTATGGAAAGGGATCCAATAGCTTCTGTTGGAACCAGCGGGCACACAACCGGCCCTCATGTGCATATAGTGGCAGGGAGAATAACTCCAAACGGCGAGCGCAGTATTGGCGGTTTAAGGTATACAGTTTTGAATCCGTTTGAATGGTATAAGGAGATTTAACATGCGGAAAAAAGTTTTTGTGTTTATGGGTGGGCCTTCTACGGAGCATTCGGTTTCTCTTGTTAGTGGAACGGGAATGATAAGGGCTTTGGATGCTCGCAAATATGCAATTCATCCTGTGCTTATTGCGCAGAATGGGGAATGGATTTGGGGTAGTAAATCGCTTTCGCCGTATCAGGCGCAAAATTTTAGCGCAAACTTTTTTGCAGGCGCAGAGAATGAAATGCAGAAAAGAATGCGCCCTTCGCTTGAAGAGTTAAAGCCAATAGATGTAGCGGTAATCGCTTTGCATGGTCGCTTTGGAGAAGACGGTCATATTCAGGCAATGCTGAATTATGCGGGAATTCCGTATACTGGCAGCGGTATGCTTTCAAGTGCACTCGCTATGGATAAAATAAAGAGCAAGGAAATTTTTAAAGCAAACAATATTCCAACTGCAGATTTCAGAGTTTGGCAAAGGGAGTTTTTTTCAAAGGAGTTGGTTGAAGAAGCATTCAAGAGTCTCGGTTCGCCTATTGTGATAAAAGACCCGCTTGGCGGTTCTTCGTTAGACATGGGTTTTGCAAAGAGTGTTGAAGAGGCTGGGGAGTTATGCGAAAAACTTTTTGAAAAAAGCAGCAGGCTTTTGGCAGAAGCGTTTATAGCGGGGCAAGAAACAACGTGCTCTTATATTGAAGGCTGTGATCCTCTTCCGCCAACGGAGATCAAAATGACCACAAGGGAGTTTTTTGATTTTGATGCAAAATACAATGGTGAGGTTATAGAAATTACACCTGCGGAATTTTCAGAAGATTTAACAAAAGAAATTCAAAGCCTTGCTCGCAAAGCCCACTACGCTCTTGATTGCGAAGTTTATAGCCGTACTGATATTCGCATTGATAAAAGCGGCAAGCTTTTTGTGCTTGAAACAAACACGCTCCCCGGCATGACCCCCACATCTTTTTTGCCCCAGCAGGCAATGCACATAGGCTTGGACTATCCCGCTTTAGTGGAAGCGCTGATTGAGAAGAGCTTAACAAAGTCAACCGGACGGTAAGTCATTTTTGCTTGGCGAAGCCCTTTGTCGCCTAAATCTTGCTCTCTGTTTATGTGAGTAATGTCTTCCGGAATTTTTTTTGCAAATTCCTGGTTTATATATTGGTAAATGCCTTTGTATTCATCTATTGCTTTTTCAAAATGCACGGCAAAACTTTTTCCATCTGCCAACGCCTCACCCTGACAGTAGCCAACCGGAACGCTACCTACATAAAAAACCAAACCGCTAAAACCCAAAGCCTCATGAAAGTCTAAAGCTTCTTTTGCAGAATCATAATCTCCTTTTGCGCCTTTGTCTTGCTTCCATTTATCTAAAACACGCAAAGCATCTTTTATATTTTTTTTGTTCAAAATTTTCTTTTCAATATTTTGCGGTGAATAAGTTTTAATAAAAGCATTTACCAAATTTCTTTTTTTTTGAAAACTTTTACCCGGTAATTCTGCCAACTCTGCTCGCAAATAAAGATATTCAAAATTGTCGCGGTCTTCGTTTATTGTCTCTGACGGGAGTAATGTGTTTATTTTTGCAACCTGCTCCTCTGATATGCCTCTCCAGTAATCATATTTTCTTAATAATTCCGTTAAAATTTCTTTTTGTGGAATTTTGCCCGGAATTGAAAAGAAAGTTTTTCCCTTGTGTGTTCCTGTTATGAGCAAATTATTTTCCAAGAGAGCCACTTTAAAATTATATTTGTTACGAAACAGATAAAGATTAGCAAAAGAAAAAATCGTGATGCTCGTTTTGGCTTTTAAGATTAGGTTCTGTGCTTGCTCCCGCAGGTCTAAGCTCACGGGAATAAAGTTTGGGTAAATAGGAAGCATTGATAGAATTTAGAAAAACAACATCCAATTTTGCTGAACGTACAAGGCTACAGGATAAGCTTGAAAATTCCTATATTATTCATATGCCTGAGATAACAAGATTTTACGGAATTATAATTAAAATGCTCTTTATACAATCCGAGCATCCGCCTCCGCATATTCATGCGATTTATGGAGAGTATATTTCTGCTATAGACATAAACGAATGTAAACAATTAGCTGGTGACCTGCCAGACAAGGCTCTTGCTCTCGTTTTGGAATGGGTAAAATTATATAAAAGCCAGCTTTTGGATATTTGGGAAACACAAAAATTTAGAGATTTGCCACCGCTTAAATAGGGGTAGTGTATGTTTCATAGAGTTAAAAATGTTCATGCTTTACCTGATATGATTTTGCAGGTTGAATTTTTAGATGGTGTTGCAAAATTATACGATGTTAAGCCGCTTATGGATAAATGGCCGGTATTTAAGAAATTAAAATACGGCGGCTTGTTTGATGCGGTTCGTGTTGAAGTCGGGGGTTATGGGGTTGTTTGGAGTAAAGATATAGATCTTGCTTGCAATGAATTATGGGAAAATGGCAAATATCAACAATGTATGGGCCAATAATTAATCACCTTATTTCGTTCATCATATTCTCTTAGCGTATCTAAATGCTGCTTTGAATATTCCAGCAAAGCGGGGGCAACATTTTCCATAGCGAACTGTTTTATTTCTTCAAACTTCTCTTCTTTGTTCAATTCCGGGCAGCTATGCTCCAAAGCCAAAACTAATTCATTGCCTCGTTTTGAAATGCTAAAGGGCCACGCTGCGCACTCCAAAGGTTTATTCTTACCAAGAGTGCATCCTTTGCTATCGCAGCAATGAACGCAAGCAAACATGCCGTTTTGTTCCTTTACCTCAATCCCTCTTGGAACATAAATGAGCGATTCTGGTTTAAACACACAGCAAATTTTGCAACTCATGCAAGTTTCCTGTTTAAGTATAGACGTAAAATTCATTACAACCTCCACGACCAACTCTTGGGCATCCCAACCATGCAAAAAGCAACGGCAACCATAGATAGTTGAAGAGACCTACCTCATCCTAACGCCCTGGGGGCGAGTTTGAGGCATAAAGGGGTTGGTTGAGCGATTGCCGGATTTTTCATTTCCCGGACCTTGCACCCCAGTAGCAACAGGGATGCTTGCTTCTAAACCCTCTAAAACATGTACTTTTGTGCCATCCGAGATTCCAAGATTAACCTGCTGGGATTTTAAAAAACCGTTACTGCCAAGCACCCAAACTCTGCTCCTGTTTTCTCGCGTTTGCCTTCTCGCTTGGCCTTTTTCCCTTCCCCTCTTTTCTCTTGAGCCGGCTTCTTCACTCAGCAGTTGCGGGTTGTAGCCCGGGGTACTTTCGTTTGGTCTAAACTGAAGCGCACGCATGGGAATGGTTAAAACCTGCAATGCCTCTTCGACTATTATATTGCAATTTGCGGTCATGCCGGGCAAGAGTTTTTGCTCCGGATTATTTGCCCTTATTATCACGGTGTAGGTCACAACATTTGAAAATATATTCGGCGAAAGCCTAACCTCTTGAATCATACCTGTGAATTTCTCATCTGGAAAGGCATCAACGGAAAATTCAACCCGCTGCTGCGCTTTTACCTGCCCTATATCCGCTTCATCAACATCGGCTTTCACTTCCATTTGCGTTAAATCGCGCGCAATAACAAAGAGCGTTGGCGCAGAGAGCGAAGCCGCCACAGTTTGCCCGGCCTCAACGGTACGACTAAGAACAATGCCGTCTATAGGGCTTCTTATTATGCAATTCGCAAGGTCAAGCTCGGCTTGTTCCAAATTGCTTCTTGCGCTTATCAAGCTGCTTTGCGCATTGTTATATCTGTATTCTGCCATCTCAAAATCAGTTGCCGCAACAGTACCTTTTCTATAAAGTTCCGTTATTCTTTCGTAGTTTCGCCTTTGAAATCTCAATTCATTTTCTGCAGATTTATAGGCTGCCCTTGTTTGATCAACCCTTGCTTTTGCTTTTAGCGGGTCTATTTCCAAAAGCACCTGCCCTTTTTTGACATTCTGATTAAAGTCTGCATATATCCTGTTAACCGTGCCGGAAACTTCTGTACCAACTTCCACTTGATCTATGGGTTGCAGGCGTCCAGTTGCCGTTATGGCCTGGGTTATGTCGCCTAGGCTTGGAAAGACCGTTTCCAAACTTGAGCCTTTTTTCGCATTCTTTTCTTTATAAACATAAAAACCTACTCCAGCACTGCCTAAAACCAGCACCACAAGCAAAATTTTCAAAAAAACTCTCATATCCAATACCTGAGTGGGAATATAGAAAATAATAATTAACTATAGGAAGCGATGATTAACTATGCACTTGGGAGTAGAGAGTGGCTAGTGGGGAGTGGGTTTATTTAAAAATAACGGCTAAATTAACCATCCTGCGGATGTTCACCAGCGAAATGTTCAGCGGAAAGGGAGTTGCTTAAAAACAATGTTTTTTTGCATTGCCTATACCCAACACCCTTCCCGCTTTGCATTTCGCTGGTGAATCGCCAAAGGCGAGTAATCATTAATTACTATATTATCCTTTCAAATGCAAGAAAATGATGAACATCCTGGAAAGGTTCAGTTAAAAACGATTTTGAAAGGAAGCGCAGCGCAAGCTATTAGACCAGCTGCAATGTCTGGTTTCAAGGTTGCAGACTTTCAAGTAAACCCTATGGCCACAGTAGAAACTCCGGAAGATCGCTCTAGAAACGAAATTGCAGCTTTGCATTCGCAAATAACCGCTCTCAATGCCGAAATAGCAAACTTGAAAAATAAAATTGAAAACGAAACAAAAACTGCTCACAATAAAGGAGTTCAAGAGGGTAAAAGTGCAGGCGTTGCAGAAGGCGAAAAAAAGGCTCTTGAAAAATGGAACGCAGATTTAAAAGCTTTGCAAGAAAATATCGCTAAAGAATTTGAAAACTTAGCGAAGCAGCAAAAAGAAAATTTTGAAAAAATCAGTGCAGAAACCACAGAGCTTGCACTCGCAATTGCAAAAAGAATTTTCTGCGAAGAGGCTGCGCAAAATCCAAATATCATAACCAAAGTTCTCAAAGAAGCCTTTACATTCCTAGGTCAAGAAGAAAAATTAAAAGTTCGGCTAAACCCTATGGACATAGCTTCCGCAGAAGAAACCGAGTCTTTTTGGAAACCCGTTATGAGCTCGCTAAAAAGCATTGAACTCATCCCCGATAGCGCAATAGAAAAAGGCGGCTGCTTATTAGAATCCGAAAACGGCTCATCTGTTGACATGCGCCTGCACACAGTGCTAGGGCACATAGAGAAAACGGTGAAACAGATTTACAGTGAATAAGTTATGCCAAAACCGTAAGTGTTCATTGGGTTAGATTTTATACTTCCTCCGGGAAGAATACCATATACATCGCGTGTATGGTGTGCCGTTGCACCATAAACATATCTGAAATCGAAGGTAAGATTTGACACTATTATATAACCAAAGCTCACAACAACACTTACATCAAAATCGGCTCTTTCAGTAAACTCAGTGCAAGTACCACCAAAACACTCTTCAGGAGCAATAGGAATATCCACCTGAGGGCCAACGGCAATGAAATAGTTTGGTGCCGGAAGAAATTTAATCAATAAAGGAATGCTCAAAGCAAATTCGGACTGAGTCCAATCAACCGCCTTTCCACTTGATATCTCAGTTGTACTCCAATTATCTCTGTACAGAAAAGCTACTTCCGGGCCAATAAAAATCGGACCTACAGGGACATTGACCCCTACTCCGGCTCCTAAACCAAGCATTCCCATGCCGCCAAATACAGATTGCATGCTATACCCGAGCCTAACGCCAACTTTCATGCCTTCTGCATTCACAACTGTTGCCGCAAACAAAAATACAGCAACAAACGTAAGTTTTCTAAACATATTCATAAATGACCTCACTGAGAATATAGAAAATTACTCACCGCTTAACCCTTCCTGTCCAGCCTAGTTTTTCTCTCAGGGCTTGGGCAAAAGAATCGCTGGTGTGGGCAAAGCGGGTTACATAACGGCTGCGGCGAATTATTAGCTCGGACTTTTCGCCCAGTTCTTCGGTGAAATGACCATCAAAAACCATTTCTGCCGTGCTGCCCGGAAGGCATTTAATTTTGCAAACAGAAGAAGAAGGAATAATAATTGGCCTCACCGAAAGACTCATCGGATTAACAGCATTCAAAACAAAAGCCTCTGCCGGAGGATATATTATTGGACCACCCGCCGCAAGATTGTAAGCAGTGGAACCTGTGGGCGTAGCAAGCATTAAACCATCTGCCCAATACTCGGTTAAAAATTTATCGTCAATTTTGACTTCTAAATTAACCATCTTTTCCGGAGCGTGAGCATGCAAATAAATTTCATTCAAAACAATGCGATTCAAAACTTTTTTATTTTTTAAATAAACCGAACAATCAAGCATTATGCGGTCTTGCGTGAGAAAAGTTCCACTTGAAAGAGCATCTAAAACCGCAGATAACTCTTCCAGTTTGTATTCTGCTAAAAAACCAACACGGCCGGCATTTATACCAATTATGGGAATTTGTTTTCCACAAGCTATACGCGCCGCAGAAAGCACCGTTCCATCTCCACCAACAGCAACAAGCACATCGCATTTTTTCAAAAGAGATTCCGGAGCGTAAACTATTTTTTCACGCCTGTTCTTGCTCCAACGCTCTATGGTCTTGAGTGCTTCCAATAACTTTGAATTTTGCTCCCTGCGCGTAACAATGCCTATTTTCACACAACCCCCACATTTGGCCATATAGTTTCCACACATTCAATCCCTTTTATTTCTTCTTTTCCTTTTGTTTTTTTGTTTAAAACATGCAGAGCAAGGCCGAGGATTGGGAGGTTTTTGCAATCAAAAACACCACCTTCAATTTCGCTTTTACCTCTTAAAATTAAACCGTCTTCGTAAAGACCGCATTCTATGCCCGTGGATTTTAAGTTTTCGTAAAGAGCAACCAAAACGGGTCTGTAAGAATCTACTGCCCAAAGCGGTAATTTTAAAATTGTTTCACCCTCGGCAAAACAAGCCAACACCGCAATCATTGGAATTTCATCAAGGCAGGTGCTCAAAGTGTCTGCACCAAAGCGCTTGCCTATTAACATTTTTGCACTCTTAACCTTCAAATCACCCCAAATATCGTTCCCTCTTTCAACGCGAGAAATCTCAATTTCTGCACCCAGCCTTCTGAGTGCCCCGAAAATTCCCGCACGGCTCGAATCCAGGCTAACGGATTTTATTGTTATATCCGAATCGGGAATCAAAGAAGCGGCCAAAGCCAAAAAAGCGGCTTGAGTTACATCGCCCGCTATAAACCTGTCTCTCGCTAAAAGACTCGGCACAGGAGGAATGCGGCAAATCCATTTTTTTTCATTCTTTATCCCTTGCATTCTAGCCATGCGCCTAGCAAGCTCATCGCTCTCATCATAACCTTCTTCAAGTTTCCACTCCAATTCTGCGCCAAGGGTTGCCAACTCTCGAATTAAGGAATTTTTTACAGGAATTTTTTCTTCGCAATAAAAAGGAGTTCCGCTGAGCAAACTTTCTATTATTTTTCTATTTCTTTTTTGATGAGGCAAATCATTGCCCACCCACTCCAAATTCAAATTCTTTTCACATTTAAAGCTTAAGCCCGCAATTTCCCATTGCTTTTCGCTCACATTAACCGTAGCTCCAAGCTCTCTCAAATAATCCGCAAAAGCAGCAAACTCCGGCGTAGCCTTAACCTCGTGCAAAACAGAATTGCCATTTGCAAGAGCCGCCAAAAATGCACAATTAAAGAACGCTTCTTTTTCCGTATAAAGTTCAAACTCACCTTTTATTCCAACAAGCATTGTATCCCCTATTTTTCCAAAATCTTTCTAGTTTGATTGCCGAGTGAAAAATTATTTTCCAATTCATTTAATTGCAAAGCATCAAGTTCTTTTTTCATTTCCAATGCTTTTTTTGCATAAGTTTCGAGCGCTTCTGCTATATTTTCTTTGTTTGTTTCCAGAATATCTTTCCACATTCCCCAAGACGAGCCGGCAATGCGAGTCATGTCTCTAAAACCACGCCCTGCCAAGTGCAAATGTTTTTTTACCGAAGTTGAAAAAACGCCTGCAGCTATTGAAGTGCTGATAATCTGAGGAGCATGGCTAAGCCACGCCATTACAAAATCATGCTCACTAGGTGAAATTTGCACGGGACGGCTGCCTAAAAAAAACAAAAGTTCTTTTAGAGACGACGGCAATTCCGTTAAATTTTCCGGCAAACAGTAAAACCAATTAGCATTTTTAAAAATAGACGGATCGCTATGCTCAATGCCGCGTTTTTCAGAACCCGCCATAGGATGACCGCCAATAAAAACAAATGGTTTTGGCAAGGCAAAACCGCTTTTGCAAATTTGTTCTTTTGTGCTGCCAATATCGCTTACAATTACCTCACCGCTGAGCAATCCTGCATTTTTTTCCAAGACTTTGATTGTTGATATAATGTGTTTTATGGGGCTGCACAATAAAATTAAATCCGAATTAGGCAGCCAGTTTTGAACATCATCGTATTCAAAAAATTCATCTGCCATTGAGAGTTCCTTGGCTTTTTGCAAAGTATTTTTTGAGCTAACCACACGAATTGTAGTTTGTTTAGCCAGCTTAACGGCAGTAGCCACTGAACCCGCCAACAAACCAAAACCGACTAATGTGATAGTTTTCAAAAGTTCTCCATTCTAACTGATTCATCTATTATTTTTCTGAAAATATTAATCAAAAAATCATTGCTAATAGGGCCGGAATTTTTCTGCTTTATCCTGTTTAAAATGGTCTCTTCTCTTTTTAAATCTACTATGGGCAAGCCCTTTTCGCGTTTTATTTTTCCGATTTCGAGCACATATTTAGCGCGTTCATTCAAAAGCGCAATCAAATTGTCTTCTATAGAATCTAATTTCTGCCGCAAAATTTCTATTTCCGGAGTCATCAAAGCCTCTAAATTTCAAAATCTGCTATCACCCTAGATTCTACAATGCCAGACCTAACCCACTCCACAATTTTAACATGGGCGGGATGCTTCTGATACGCTTCCAAATCTTCTTTTGTGTTGAAAGCCGAATGCAAACCTACATCGTAGGCGGCATCGCTGCTATCAAAATTAACGCCGGCTTCTATTTCTGCAATGCTGGGAACCACACTTTTCAAAGCGTTCAGCCTTTGCACCAAAATTTCCGCATTCTCTTTCCCCGTGCGACCATCCGCCACAGGCTTCATTTTCCACATAACCAAATGTTTAATCATGGATGTAATGTAGAAAATAAGCAGCTAATCTAAAAAATAAAATACCGTTTCGCCTTTTTTGCTTAACCCATAGGAACGAGCAATAGCTTCTATAGTCAAAGGGTCGTTTTTTAATGATACTTTGGTCTCCAGCTTATTTTTATGCTGAGCTTCCAAGCTTTGCAATTCGCTTCTAAGCTCCTCTATGTTTTGCTCTCTTTTTGAAATATCATTAATTCTAGAGTTAAGCCCCAAAAGACCGGAAATTATTGAAGCAGAAAGTATAACTATGCAGGCAATGCAAATAAATTTGAGCGACAAGCTATGCTTGCCTATGCGGCTCGCCTTGATAGCAATGCTGTCCGTAATTTCCTGCACAACCTGTGCCCCAGTTTTTTTCTTGCGCCCTAACATGTTATGTAATATAGAAAAACAAACGCACCAGCACTAGCATTCCAAACACAAGACCGGCAACAAACAACACTGCATAAGTAGCATAAAAACCATTCTGAAGCAAACGCACTACCCTGCCCAACCATTGCAAAACATTTGCTATAAAATCGCCCAAGGCATCTATAATATAATGATCAACTGCTTTCAAAAAGCCTGCAACACCCCTAATCAAAAAGCTTCTGGTAAAAGCATAATACATCTCATCAAAATAAAACTTATTGTAAACTGTTTTATACAAAGGCGAGCGAATATCCGTTTCCAAAACAGCCTCCGCATCCGTTCCGCGGCGAGCATAAAAAAGCCAAGCAATAACAATACCCAAAACACCCATCAAAGCTGCAACCACCGGCACCATTTCACCAAATCCTGTTGCAGACTGAAACTGCAAATCTGCAAAAAAACCACGCGAAACATAACCAATCACCGCTGCAGGAATCGCCAAAACCACAATAGGAACTGTCATCCATGGGTCTTCTTTTGCATGGGCAACGTGCTCGCTCCTCGCCTTGCCGTGAAAGGCCAAAAAGAACATACGGAACATATAGAAAGCTGTTAAAGCTCCAGTTAAAAGCCCTGTAAAGAATACAGTGTAATTACCAGCCGCCCAAGCGGAAAGCAGAATTTCATCTTTGCTCCAAAAACCGGAGAACGGCGGAATTCCCGCTATTGCAAGGCAAGCAATTAAACACGAAAAATAAGCAAAAGGCATTTTTTTGCGAAGCCCGCCCATGGCCTCCAAGCTATTGTTATGCACTGCATGAATAACCGCACCTGCTATCAAAAACAATGCGCACTTAAAAAACGCATGCGTAAAAACATGGAACATTGAGGCTGCATAACCGCCAACACCAAGCGCAAACATCATATAACCAAGCTGGCTTAAAGTTGAATACGCCAAAATCCGCTTAATGTCTTTTTGGGTACATGCAATTATAGCGGCAAACAATGCCGTAAATGCACCTATATACGCGGCAATCTCCAACACAGTTCCAATGCTCGCAAAAAACGGAAAAAGCCTTGCAGTTAAATAAACACCTGCCACAACCATCGTTGCACTATGAATTATTGAGCTAACTGGAGTGGGGCCTTCCATTGCATTGGGCAACCATATATGCAAAGGAAACATTGCGCTTTTACCCCAAGCTCCAATAAACACCAAAACCGATGCCAATGCAAGCCATGCAGGCGAAACGCTTGCGTTCATAAGGCTCAAAGTTTGAGGATTATTCCATGTTGAAAAGTCAAAGGAATTTAATAAAAAACCTATCATTAAAATCCCAAGCAAAAAGAAACTGTCTGCAAAGCGAGTTAAAATAAAAGCCTGCTTTGAGGCAGCCACCGCTGATGGCTTGTGGTACCAAAAACCTATCAGCATATAGCTTGAAATTCCAACCAGTTCCCAAAATATGAAAATTTGAATTAAATTTGTTGCAACCACCAACCCTAGCATTGAAAAAGCAAACAAGCCAAGCAATGCAAAAAAACGCCCTGCGCCTTCGTCTTCCTTCATATAACCAACACTG
The DNA here is from genome assembly GCA_031286305.1 of Candidatus Fibrimonadaceae bacterium. Classification (GTDB taxonomy): domain Bacteria; phylum Fibrobacterota; class Fibrobacteria; order Fibrobacterales; family Fibrobacteraceae; genus Fibrimonas. The sequence continues at coordinate 30,562 of JAITUM010000038.1, forward strand.
TACACATTCACAAAAAATGCTATCACGCTGATGACCGTGAGCATCATTATGGAGATTGGGTCGCAGTAAAACGAGATTTTAAGAGATATTTTGCCAAATGTTTCGCTGAGCAAAGGCAGCCATTCCCATTCCCAAGGTATGGAAAAACGCTCTGCCACAGGCACATTTGCAAAGTTGTTGATAAATTCAAAACTAAGCCCCAGCGCAAACACCATTGAAAGCGCAGCCATCAATATGGAAAAATACCCGGCAAACTTTTTATGTTTGCATAGCAGGGTCCCATTAACTATAAAGGCCAAAAGCGGAAAAATCAAAATAAGCCAGCTAAATGCGGCAAAAAATGATGAATTAAAAGCGGAAGCAACCATTTACATGGTAAGATAGAAAATAGATTAACTCAAATTTCATTGTTTTGGGAGTTAATCATTGACTACTTTAGGTTTTTTTTCTATATTTAGGGTCAAAATTTAACGAGAGAGGTTGTATGGCAGAAAAATCAAATAAAAAGAGTCGTTCTCACAAGGATAAGAAAAAATCCGTTGTGCCAGCCTCTCAAGGAGTGACGCTTGGCGATTTGTTAGGCAGAAAATTGGAGACTGTGAAGCGTGAAAGCGAAGAAAAGCAAAAAAAGATGGTAAAAGAAGCAAGAAGTAACCCAGACGTTCAAAAATCCTCGGAAAAATTTGCCAAAGAAAGCAGCAAGCTAACCTAGTACCCTTCTCTTTGCAACACGCCGTGCTTCATAACCAAATGCCTATACGGGGTATTTTGGTAAAACGCAGGATTATGAGTTGCCATAATCACCGCAGTACCGCCTGCATTTATTTTTTGGAAAATTTTAAAAACCTCGCTGGCATTCTCCGGGTCAAGGTTACCGGTTGGCTCATCTGCAATTAAAAGACAAGGACCGTGAATCATAGCACGAGCAATAGCTGTTCTTTGCTGTTCACCACCGGAAAGTTCCGCCGGAAAAGAATTTGCTTTTTGCAAAATCCCAACAGTACCAAGGGTCTCCAAAACACGCTTTTTAATCTCCAATTGCGTATAATCAGTAGAAACTAAAAGCGAAAGCGCAACATTTTCAAAAACCGTTCTATCAGAAAGCAACTTAAAATCCTGAAACACTATCCCTATCTTACGCCTCAAAGCCTGCACACGCGCAAGAGATATTTTTTTACTATCAAAATGTTCACCCAAAAAATCAATCAAAACCTGCCCATTGCTACTTTTATCAGGAAACTCATCCATGTAAATCATCTTCAAAAGCGTAGTCTTGCCTGCACCGCTAGCTCCAGTCAAAAATACAAACTCACCCTTGCTTATCTTCATATTAACATTAGAAAGCGCAACATTACCACCAGAATAAGTCTTTGAAACATGAAAAAAGGAAATCACGTTTGGTAACATAGAAAATCATTTACTATATTCATCAGTATGTCTCAAGAACGCACATTGGTTTCCTTTGACTGGGCAATTAAAAACTTGCTCAGGAACAAGGCTGATTATGTGATTTTAGAAGGTTTTTTAACCACCTTGCTAGGCAAAAAGATAAAAATCAAGGGCTTGCCCGATAGCGAAAGCAATAAAGATTCAGAAGACGCGAAGTATAATCGCGTGGATGTGCTTGCAGAAGAAGAAAATGGCACCATGATTATGATAGAGATACAATTCACTGAGGAAATAGATTATTTTCATCGTATGCTTTTTGGTTCTTGCAAGACTATAGTAGATTATTTTAACAAAGGCATGCCTTATTCTAAG